>CAKZIH010000268.1 GCA_936931335.1 uncultured Nostocoides sp.
GATGCAGCATCAGGTCCGGGATCAGGGCGACCCCCAAACCCGCGGCGACCATGCCCTGCACCGCGACATAATCCTCGGTCTCGAAGCTCACCTCGGGCACGAACCCCACGCTTGCGGACAACTGCAAGAGGTGGCCCCGGCACCGTGGGCAGCCGGCGATCCACTGGTCCTCGGCGAGTTCGGCCAGATCCACCGGGCCCGCATCCGCAGCGAGCCGGTGACCGGGGGGCAGAGCGACCAGCACGTCATCGTCCAGCAGGTGACGGATGACCAGGTCCTCGGCCTCGGCCCCGGTCACCGCCGGATCATCGGTATAGGTGAAGGCCACCGCCAAGTCGCACGTCCCATCCCGCAGGGCGGCCAGGGACTCGGGTGGCTCGGCCTCCGCGAAGTTGATCGCCACCTTGGGGAAGCGGTCGCGGACCAAAGCCAGCGCCTTGGGCACCAGGGCCGCTGAGGCGGACGGGAAGGCGACCAGGCGTACGCGGCCGGCGCGCAACCCGGCGATCGCGGCCACCTCTTCCTCGGCCGCATCCAGTGCGCCGAGGACACCCACGGCATACCGCGCCAGCACGGCACCGGCCTCGGTCAGCCGCACGGTGCGCCCGACCCGGTCGACGAGCGCGGTACCGGTGCGCTGCTCAAGGCGGCGCACCATCTGGGAGACCGCGGGCTGGGAGTAGCCGAGCGCCGCAGCGGCGGCGGTGAAGCTGCCGTGCTCGCCGATGGCGCGCATCACTCGCATACCGGCGGCATCAATCATCGCGAGAGTCTATAACCGGATGTTATGCGTCTGATCGAAGCAGGCACGGGGCGGCACCCGGTCAGCGGCGGCGCGGGGGCCGCATACTTGAGGCGTGCTGCGTGACGACCTGCCCCCGACGACCCTGGCGTCGGACTTCGTTGCGGCGCTGCGCAATTCGCGGGCCCTGCTGCTTACCGGAGCGGGGATGAGTACCGACTCGGGGATCCCGGATTATCGGGGCCCGGATGGCCAACGCCGCGTGACGCCGATGCAGTATGGCGAGTTCGTTGGCTCGCTTCCGGCGCGCCAGCGCTATTGGGCCCGCTCGTATGCCGGCTGGTCACGCTTCGCCGCGGCCGCTCCCAACGAAGGCCACCGCGCGGTGGCGCGCCTGCAGGCAGCTGGTCATTTCGGTGCCCTGATCACCCAGAACGTCGACGGTCTGCACCAGGAAGCCGGATCGACCGAGGTCATCGAGCTCCATGGTTCCCTGGCCGAGGTGGTCTGCCTTGATTGCGGGCATCGTCTGCCCCGCTCGGACGTGCAGGCGGTTCTCGACGCGACCAATCCGGGCTTCCTCGACCGGGTCCGAGCCGAAACTCTGCCCGGTTCCCGCGTCTCCAGCCAGATCCGGCCCGATGGCGACGTGCAGATCCCCGCTGAGGCGGTCGCCGGGTTTGCCGCACCGATCTGTCCGGAATGCCGCGGAACGATGCTCAAGCCGGATGTGGTCTTCTTCGGGGAGAGCGTGCCGCCGCCCCGGGTGGCTGAATGCTTCGCGCGCACCGAGGCAGCCCCGATGCTCGTGGTGCTGGGCTCCTCGCTGGCCGTAATGAGCGGCTTGCGGTTCGTGCGACGCGCGGCCCGGGAGGGCATTCCGATCGCCATCATCACCCGACGGCCGACCCGCGGGGACGAATTGGCCACCTGGCGCGTGGATGCGCCATTGACCCCGACCTTGACAGCGCTGGAGGCGGCTTTGAGCATGCCGGCGGGCGGGCGTCCCGCAGTGACGTCCTCAGGTATGCCCGAGGACGTCAGCCGGTAACCGAAGCCGACCGACTGACCGAGTCGTCGCTCAGACCCGGCGCAGGACCGCGGTGACCTTGCCGAGGATCGTGGCGTGGGTACCGTCGATGGGGGAGTACGCCTCGTTGTGCGGCAACAGCCAGACTTGGCCGTCGGTGCGCTTGAAGGTCTTGACAGTGGCCTCGTTGTCGAGGAGAGCGGCGACGATGTCGCCATTGTCTGCCGTCGGCTGTTGGCGCACGACGACCCAGTCGCCCTCACAGATTGCGGCGTCGATCATCGAGTCACCGACGACCTTGAGCAAAAAGAGCGAGCCTTCGCCGACGATCTGGCGCGGCAATGGGAAGACATCCTCGACTGCTTCTTCCGCGGTGATCGGCACACCTGCGGCGATCTGGCCGAGGACCGGCACATAGGACGGGGTGGGGCGGGCGTCCCCTTCGCCGGTCTCGTCCGGGACGACGGGTTCACCCTGGCCGGGGCGGTACCCCCGTTCGCCACGCGGGGCGTCGGGGGAGACGACCTCCATGGCGCGCGGGCGGTGGGGGTCGCGGCGTAGGTACCCCTTGCGTTCCAGGGCGTGTAGCTGGTGAGCGACGGAACTGGGGGAGACCAGGCCGACGGCCTCACCGATTTCGCGGATGCTCGGCGGATAGCCGCGGCGGTCGATGGAGTTGCGGATGACCTCCAGCACCTTGCGCTGACGGACGGTGAGGCGCCCGTCGCCCCGGTCGCGTTCGGGCAGATCGCGGACGTCCCCGCCGGATGTCTCCTCGCTCATCTGTCCTACTCCCTCTCCGCTCGCCGACGGACCGGTTCTTGAGCCGTCGTATGTGGCATTCATGCAGGTCAGGGGGCTGTCAGTGCCACCTGTGAGCATCTTGCGTATGACGCACAAGCGTACGGCCACGAGATCACGATTCCAAACATCTGTACGAGCGTGTCTTGTGCGTGTCGGTTTCCTCTCGTACAGTCGTTCTATAGGACAAGTTTTCGATACTCGCGGGATCGCGGGTCAGCATGCAGGAGGTATGTCGTGAGTGCACTGGCTGCAAATCGGCCCATGTCCGCCGGCCGCGCCCGGTCGCGTCGGGCTCGGATGTTCACCACTGACGGAGCGTTGGCGCACGCGCCCGCGCCGAGCGGGGTTCCCGCCGCGCCCCAGCGCCACTTGCGTCTGGTCCCGGCGCCGGTTGTCGACGCGGAGGTCAGCCGGCGTGCCACCGCTCGGAACACCCAGGCTGCGGCTCGTGAGGCGCCCGCTCGGGTTCGCACCGCCGCGTCGCGCACGGGAGGCCTGGTGCTCACCCGCGCCGGCCGCCTGGCGGCGACGCTGCTCACGGTCACGGTGCTCATCGGCACGGCCACCCTCGCCCTAGCCGCGCACGGGGGTCCGGCCGTCGGCGCCTCAAGCTCCGGACGGGCCGTAGTGGTCGCCTCGGGCGAGACGCTCTCGTCGATCGCGGCCGCCAATCTGCCGCAGGTCAGCCTGTCCGAGGGGGTGCACCGGATCCAGGTCGCCAACCGCATGTCCACCGACCGGGTGATCGCCGGTCAGCGTCTGATCATTCCGGCTGGCTGAGGCCAAGCCCCGCGGGTTGAGCCGACGGGTTTTGGGTGTCCTAAGCGGCGGAGTCGGCTGACACGCCGGGCGCGCGCCGGGGGACTTGCGGTTGCCCGAGCGCCGGGTTAGATTCCTACATCTAGTGGTTACACCGCTGTAGTTCGCCCACATGTTGTGCACATGAAATGGCGACGACGCACAGGTCATCCACACTTCGTCCCCGGGGTTGTCCCCAGGCTCGCCGTCGATTGGAGCGCAGCGTGCACTGCCCGTTCTGCCGCAATTCCGACTCGCGCGTGGTTGACAGCCGGGCCAGCGAGGACGGCTCCCAGATCCGCCGCCGGCGCCAATGCGCCGACTGCGGACGCCGGTTCACCACCATCGAGACCGCCGGGCTCAACGTCACCAAGCGCTCCGGGGTCAGCGAACCGTTCAGCCGGGCAAAGGTGCTGGCCGGGGTCCGCAAGGCCTGCCAGGGCCGGCCGGTCACCGAGGATGAGCTCGCACTGCTCGCGCAACGCGTCGAGGAGAGTGTGCGCGCCTCCGGCGCCGCGGAGATCGACGCCCACGAGGTGGGCATGGCGATCCTCGGGCCGCTGCGGGAACTCGACGAGGTCGCCTACCTGCGCTTCGCCAGCGTCTACCAGGCATTCGATTCCCTCGCCGACTTCGAGGCGGCGATCACCCTCTTGCGCGCCGAGCGGGACACCGCAGACGTGCCCGTTCCGCACACCCCCTGACTCCCGGGAGCCGTCGCGCCACCGCGGACGGCACCCGGTGACCACTTAAAGAGATCACGACATACCCCAGGAGAGGGATAGATGACCGAGACCGCCCGTTCACAGCAGGCCAAGGGTCTGACTGTGCAGCGAATTTTCACCACCCCCGGGGTCCATCCCTATGACGAGGTGCAGTGGGAGAAGCGCGATGTCGTGCAGACCAACTGGAAGACGGGTGAGGTCATCTTCCAGCAGCTCGGTGTGGAGTTCCCCGAGTTCTGGTCGGTCAACGCCGGCGCCATCGTCGCCACCAAGTACTTCCGGGGAGCCCTCGGCACCCCTGCCCGCGAGAACAGCGTGCGCCAACTCATCGACCGCGTGGTGCTCACCTACGGCAAGGCCGGCCGGGAGCACGGCTACTTCGCCTCGGACGAGGACGCCGAGATCTTCGAGCACGAACTGACCTATGCGCTGCTGCACCAGGTCTTCTCGTTCAACTCCCCGGTGTGGTTCAACGTCGGGACTCAAAGCCCGCAGCAGGTCAGCGCCTGCTTCATTCTCGCAGTCGATGACTCGATGGACAGCATCCTCAACTGGTACAAGGAAGAGGGCAAGATCTTCCAGGGTGGCTCCGGCGCCGGCCTCAACCTCTCCCGGATCCGCTCCTCCAAGGAGCTGCTCTCCTCCGGCGGCACCGCCTCCGGCCCGGTTTCCTTCATGCGGGGCGCCGACGCCTCCGCCGGCACCATCAAGTCCGGCGGCGCCACCCGCCGCGCGGCCAAGATGGTCGTCCTCGATGTCGACCACCCCGACATCGTCGAGTTCGTGGAGACCAAGGCGCGCGAAGAGGACAAGATCCGCGCCTTGCGCGACGCCGGCTTCGACATGGATCTCGGTGGCAAGGACATCGTCTCGGTCCAGTACCAGAACGCAAACAACTCGGTGCGTGTCACCGACGCCTTCATGGAGGCCGTGGAGGCCGGCCGCTCCTTCCCGCTGACCTCCCGCCTCGACGGCTCGGTCATCGAGGAGATCGATGCCCGCGAACTGATGGGCAAGATCGCCAAGGCCGCCTGGGAGTGCGCCGACCCGGGTATCCAGTACGACGACACCATCAACGCCTGGCACACCAACCCCGAGACCGGTCGCATCACCGCCTCCAACCCCTGCAGCGAGTACATGTCCCTGGACAACTCCTCCTGCAACCTGGCTAGCCTCAACCTGCTGAAGTTCCTGCGCGAGGACGACACCTTCGACGCCGCCACCTTCCGCGCGGTCGTCGAGCTGGTGATTACGGCGATGGACATCTCCATCTGCTTCGCCGACTTCCCCACCGAGTCCATCGGCAAGACCACCGTTGACTACCGCCAGCTCGGCATCGGCTATGCCAACCTCGGCGCGCTGCTGATGGCCACCGGCCACGGTTACGACTCCGACGGGGGCCGGGCCCTGGCCGCCTCGATCACCTCGCTGCTCACCGGTGCCGCCTACAAGCGGTCCGCGGAGCTCGCCGCCATCGTCGGCCCGTATGCCGGGTACGCCCGCAACGCCGACGCGCACAAGCGAGTCATGCGCAAGCACCAGGCCGCCAACGACGCCCTGCGCACCAAGCACACGATGGATGCGGACATCCACAAGGTCGCCACGAAGGCCTGGGAGGACGTGCTGCGTCTCGGTGAGCAGAACGGGTTCCGCAACGCGCAGGCCTCGGTGCTCGCCCCCACCGGCACCATCGGCTTCATGATGGACTGCGACACCACCGGCATCGAGCCCGACTTCTCGCTGGTGAAGTTCAAGAAGCTGGTCGGCGGCGGGTCCATGCAGATCGTCAACCTCACCATCCCGCGCGCGCTGAAGAAGCTCGGCTACACCCAGGAGACCAGCGAGGCGATCGTCGAGTACATCGCCGACAAGGGCCACGTCATCGACGCCCCCGGCCTCAAGCCTGAGCACTACGAGGTCTTCGACACTGCCATGGGCGCCCGGGCGATCTCGGCGATGGGGCACGTGCGGATGATGGCGGCCACCCAGCCGTTCCTGTCCGGTGCGATCTCCAAGACGGTCAACCTGCCCGAGACCGCCACGGTCGAGGAGATCGAGGACGTATACGTCCAGGGCTGGAAGCTCGGCCTCAAGGCGCTCGCGGTCTACCGCGACAACTGCAAGGTCGGCCAGCCGCTGTCCGACGCCGGCTCCACGGCCAAGGACGCCGCCGCGGACAAGGCCGACGCGCAGGCCGCCCCGGCCGTAGTGGAGAAGGTCGTCTACCGCCCCACCCGGGAACGACTGCCCAAGCGCCGCAACTCCAAGACCACCTCCTTCGCCATCGGTGGCGCCGAGGGCTATATGACCGCGTCGATGTATGACGATGGCCGCCTCGGCGAGGTCTTCCTGAAGTTCGGCAAGCAGGGTTCGACCCTGGCCGGCGTCATGGACGCCTTCTCCATCGCCATCTCCGTGGCACTGCAGTACGGCGTGCCGCTGGAGACCTGGGTGGAGAAGTTCACCAATATGCGCTTCGACCCCGCCGGTATGACGGATGACCCTGACGTGCGGATGGGCCAGTCGCTGGTCGACTACGTCTTCCGTCGCCTGGCGCTGGATCACCTCGACTTCGAGACCCGCGCCTACTACGGCATCTACACCGCCGAGGAGCGCACCCGGCAGCTCGAGACCGGGTCCTACGAGGCCACCGAGGACTCCTCGGAGGACGTCGACGAGTTCGAGTCGCTGGCCCAAGGGGTCGGCGCCCAGGCCCCGAAGAAGACCGCCGAGGCCAAGCCCAGCTCGGAGGAGGCGGACGAGCACGAGCTCGACGCCTCTCAGGTGCACTCCGGTGCCGGGGCCGCCTCGGCCCGGGAGGTGTCCGCGGACATCCACTCCTCGGCCGACCTGCTGGCCAAGTTCGGGGACAGCAAGGCCGCCGACGCGCCGATGTGTATGACCTGCGGCACCAAGATGCGCCCCGCCGGGTCGTGCTACGTCTGCGAGGGCTGCGGCTCCACTTCCGGCTGCAGCTGACGCCAGCCAGAGTCAGCAAGGTCAAAGTTGGGGCCGCCCGCTCGTCGGGCGGCCCCAGCGCCTTTGGCGCGGTGTCCTGCTCGGGTGCCGAATTGGCGGCATTCGTTCGCCGTGCGGGTGAGCAGGGCCTACTGGAGCGTCCTTCGCTCTCGCCTCCGACACGGAGCACACCCGTCACACTTGGGGTCATGTCGGTCCGCTACGTCGACTCCGAGTGCGTGCCGTTGGGCGACCACACGTTCATGTGGGTACTCGTCGTGAACTTCGCCTGCGATCCCGCGGCCGACGACACAGACGTTTTGGGCTGGATCATCGACTCCCCGCAATACGGGTACGACTTCGCATCGCCCTTCGAGGGCAACCACAGCCCCAGGACGCCCGATCCGCACGGGCGCTGGTGGCGGGACGCGATAACCGTGGATCGGTTCCGGCCGTGCGGAGAAGACGAAGCCCTCGAGGTCATCCGCGCGTGGGCCAATGACCAGGACTGGACCGACCCCGACTTTGCGCTGTCCGCCCGCACCCAGTCGGTCCTCGCTGACGTCTACCAATCACTTCGCGTGGGCCGCCTCTACCGGTTGCAGAACCCTCCCGTGGATCAGGAGCACGACTACGGGCAGGTGATGGGCACGCACGGCTTCCATGAGTTCGTGCGAGTCGACCCGGATAGGACGAGCGCGGCACTCATCGTGGCGTGCGACGACTAACCGGGACTGCTGCCAGCCGCGATCCCGGATGAGCACGTCCGAGGGCTGCCATTGGGTGCAATGCCATCGGAGTCACCCGACACCCGTCGCCGCCTCACCGGGACGCCTACCCCGAACGGGCTAATGGGCCTGTGGCCGGGAGCGGGTCATCCGGAGCCGGCGAGGCGCTGCCAGGCCTCGCGCGCGTGCGCGATCGGCCCCTGGAGGGCACCGGCCTAACTGGCTTCGAGCGCGAAGAACAGGAAGCACAGGAACGACTTCCCCGGCGCCAAACCGTCCGGAAGGAGTTCGGCAGGTGTGTCAGGCGCGGGAGGGGGTTCGCTGATCGCGGTGATGCGGAACCCGGCAGCCGTGAACGAGTCGGTCATGACGTGCAGCGGTCGGTGGAAGAAGGTCAGCCATACCGTGTGACCAGCGAAGTCGTAGTCCTCGGTGTACTTGGTGACGGCGAAGTAGTCCAAGTCGGGGTAGACGACCGGGAAGATCACCGGATGGTTCACGGAGACCAAAAGCCGGCCGCCCGTCTTGAGCACTCGGCGGAGCTCCGCGAGCGGTCCGGACCAGTCCTCCAGGTAGTGGAGGACAAGGGAAGCGACCACGTCGTCGAATTC
Source organism: uncultured Nostocoides sp. (assembly GCA_936931335.1). Lineage (GTDB taxonomy): Bacteria > Actinomycetota > Actinomycetes > Actinomycetales > Dermatophilaceae > Nostocoides_A. The sequence goes on from CAKZIH010000268.1 coordinate 8,397, forward strand.
GGCGTCCGCATACGGCAGCGGGTCCGTCAGATCGGCGACTTGGAGGTCGGCATCCTGGCCGAGGCGCTGGCGGGCCAGGTCGATCATGGCGGCGCTCCGATCGAAGCCCGCCACGTCCGCGCCGGC
>CAKZIH010000269.1 GCA_936931335.1 uncultured Nostocoides sp.
CCGCCGAAGCCGCCCGCGCTCCCCGCGCTCTCGAAGAACTCCTCCCAGCCCGAGCGCTTGCCTGGACCGAAGGGGGGTTTGGCACCGAAGGGGCGCCCGGAGCTCAGTGGGCCATTGGGCCCGAAGATGCCGCCGGCGCCGAAGGGCCCGTCGGGGCCGAGCAGGAACCCCATCGGGCCCTCCTTGGGGCCACCGGGGCGACCGCGGTGCGGACGGGAGCGCGCGTCGTCGCTGTCGTCGTCGATCCACTCGGCGTCGACGACGTCCTCGGGATCGTTGTCAGGGGGGAAGGGAGAGGCGTTCATGGGAGGTCTCCTCGAAGTAGTCGGAACAACCTGTCTCGACCAGACTAAACGATATGTCGTTACCATATCAAGACATGTCGTGAACCTGTCGTGAACACCCAGGGACGAACAGGACAACACACCGACTAGTGCTGCCGACCAGTGCTGCTCAGCAGGTTCGCCGCATCACCAGTCGCGGCATACCGCCGGCCACCGCCTTGGTCTCTCCGACTTTCTCGAAACCCGCCGCCTCGAACATCGAGCGCGTCCCGACGAACGCCATCGTGGTGTCCATCCGGCCGTTCGGATCCACCGGGTAGGCCTCCACCGCGGGAGCGCCGCGCTTCTTGGCGTAGCTCACCGCCCCCTTGATGAGCTCCCCGCTCACCCCTTGCTTGCGGTGTCCGCTGCGCACGACGAGGCAGATGATGCTCCATACGGGCACCTCGTCGACGGGGGTGATGAGCTCGGATTTCACCAGGCGAGGGATGTCCGAGCGGGGCGAGATATGACACCAGCCCACCGGTATGTCGTCCCGATAGGTGATCACACCGGGACGGGTGCGGCGCGCGGCGAGCTTGCGCATCGCCGCCTCCCGCGACCCGTCCCCGAGCTCTTCGATATCCGCGGCCCGCAGGCGATGCGACAGACACCAGCAGTGGGTGGCGCGGCGGTTGGGGTTGATCACGTCGGCGAAGTCGTCGAACCGGGCTGGCGTCAGGGGGTGCGTGCTGAAGGCCATGGCTCAGCATGACCCGGCAGGCCGGCCCGGGGAAGGATTCCGGGGGTGTCAGTCGCGCGCCATACCCTGTGCGCCATGGCCTCGCCCACGCCCCATATCGCCGACAGCCACGAACTTATCCGCGTCCAAGGCGCGCGGGAGAACAACCTCAAGGATGTCAGTGTCGATATCCCCAAGCGGCGCCTGACCGCCTTCACCGGAGTCTCCGGATCCGGCAAGAGCTCGCTCGTCTTCGCGACGATCGCGGCGGAGAGCCAGCGGATGATCAATGAGACCTATTCGAGCTTCGTGCAGGGTTTCATGCCGACCCTGGCCCGGCCCGATGTGGACGTCCTCGAGGGCCTGACCACGGCGATCATCGTCGACCAGGAGCGGATGGGCGCCAATATCCGCTCCACCGTGGGCACCGCCACCGATGTCAACGCCATGCTGCGCATCCTGTTCAGCCGGCTCGGGGAGCCGCACATCGGCACGGCGAAGGCGTTCTCCTTCAATGTCGCCTCGATGTCCGGCGCGGGCGCGGTCACCACCAGCAAGAACGGGCGGGAGGTCAAGGAACGGCGCGAGTTCACGATCCAGGGCGGCATGTGTCCCGAGTGCGAGGGCACCGGCAATGTCACCGACTTCGATCTGACCGCGATCTATGACGAGGAGAAGTCCCTGCGCGAGGGCGCGCTGACCATCCCCGGTTACAGCATGGAGGGCTGGTATGGCCGCATCTTCATGGGCAGCGGGTTCTTCGATCCGGACAAGCCGATTAAGAAGTACACCAAGCGCGAGCTCGCCGATCTGCTCTACAAGGAGCCGACGAAGATCAAGGTCGAGGGCATCAATGTCACCTATGAGGGGGTGATCCCCCGCATCCAGAAGTCCATGCTCAGCAAGGACCGGGAGGCGATGCAGCCGCACATTCGGGCGTTCGTGGACAAGGCCGTCACCTTCGCCACCTGTCCGGCGTGCGAGGGCACGCGGCTCAACGAGGCCGCCCGCTCGTCCACGGTCGCCGGCATCAATATTGCCGAGGCCTGCAGTATGCAGATCAGCGACCTGGCCGAGTGGGTGCGCGGGCTGGACGAACCCTCGGTGGCCCCGCTACTGGCAGGGTTGCAGGAGACGCTGGACTCCTTCGTCGAGATCGGACTGGGCTATCTCTCCCTCGACCGGCCGGCCGGCACCCTCTCCGGCGGTGAGGCCCAGCGCACCAAGATGATCCGTCATCTCGGCAGTTCGCTGACCGATGTCACCTATGTCTTCGATGAGCCCACCATCGGGCTACATCCGCACGACATCCAGCGCATGAACGATCTGCTGATTCGCTTGCGGGACAAGGGCAATACCGTGCTCGTGGTCGAGCACAAGCCGGAGGCGATCACCATCGCCGACCACGTCGTCGACCTGGGTCCCGGGGCGGGAACCGAGGGCGGCGAGGTCGTCTATGAGGGGGATATCGCTGGCCTGCGCGCCAGCGGCACCCTCACCGGCCAGCACCTGGACGACCGCTCCCGGCTCAAGGATTCGGTCCGCAAGGCCACCGGCACCCTGGAGATCCGGGGGGCGTCCAGCCACAACCTCAAAGATGTCGATGTCGATGTGCCGACCGGGATCCTCACCGTGGTCACCGGAGTCGCCGGCTCCGGCAAGAGCACGCTGATCCACGGCTCCCTGGCCGGACGCGAGGGCGTGGCGGTCATCGACCAGAGTGCGATCAAGGGCTCGCGGCGCAGCAATCCCGCGACCTACACCGGGCTGCTCGACCCCATTCGTAGCGCCTTCGCCAAGGCGAATGGCGTCAAACCGGCACTCTTCAGCCCCAACTCCGAGGGCGCCTGCCCGACCTGTAATGGCGCCGGGGTCATCTACACCGACCTGGCGATGATGGCCGGGGTGAGCTCCCCGTGCGAGGAGTGCGAGGGACGTCGCTTTGCCCCCTCGGTGCTGGAGCACACGCTGGGTGACCGCAATATTGCCGATGTGCTGGAGATGGCGGTCGCGCAGGCGCTGGACTTCTTCGGTGAGGGGCCGGCGCGCACCCCCGCGGCGCACAAAATCCTCAGGAGGCTCAACGATGTCGGGCTCGGCTATATCAAGTTGGGGCAGCCGCTGACGACCCTGTCCGGGGGTGAACGCCAGCGTCTCAAGCTGGCCGCTCAGCTCGGCGAGAAGGCCGGGGTCTACATCCTCGACGAGCCCACCACCGGCCTGCACCTGGCCGATGTGGAGAACCTGCTCGCCATGCTCGACCGCCTGGTCGACGACGGGAAATCGGTCATCGTCATCGAGCACCACCAGGCGGTGATGGCGCACGCGGACTGGATCATCGACCTGGGCCCAGGTGCCGGCCACGACGGCGGCCAAGTGGTCTTTACTGGCACGCCCGCCGAACTCGTGGCGGCCGCTGAAACGCTCACCGGCCAGCACCTCGCGGAGTATGTCGCGCACCACTGACCCTGGGGAGCCGGGGGACTCGCGGACGCGCGCCGACTAGTTCGACCCAGGCAATACATCCCTGACCCGGTCGAGAAGCGACCTGTCTGCGCCACCGCCGGCCCACGGCGGGTCGTGTGGCAGCGGACCCATCGGGTCGGCAGCCTCAGGATCCCCCGAGCGGGAAACGAGGGATCGCTCAATCGCCTCGCGCACCGACACGAGTCGATGCCCGGCCGGCAACACGCTGGTCACGTCCGGCCCATCACCACACACCATGTCGTGATGCAGGCTCTCTACCAAGGCCTCGACAGTCGGCTTCGGCACGTCGACCAGCGTGGCTACCAGGTTCCCCACCAACCCAGTCGGCAGCAAGGGGACGCTCATCTGCGGACGCTGCAAACCGGCCACGTCGGCATAGAGGTTAAGCAGGTCCGCATACGGCATGACATCCGGTCCACCTACATCGATATGCCGGGACGGGCCAGGCGCGGTGAGTGCGCCCACCAACGCTGTCACTGCGTCGACGACCGCGATCGGCTGCACATCGGAATTCATCCACGTGGGCACCGTCTGGATGGGCAGGCGTTCACTGACCTGGCGGATGATCTCGAACGACGTCGAACCGCTGCCCAGCAGCACAGCGGCACGCAGCGTGATGACAATTGCGTTGCTGGAGTTGAGGATTCGTTCTACCTCTAGGCGTGAAGTGATGTGCTCCGACAGTTCTTGTTCGGGCACCGGCGGCACGATGCCGGAGAGATAAACCACTCGCGGAACCTCGTGCAGCATGACGGCGCCGCAGACAAGTTCGGCTGCGCGACGGTCATTGACGGCAAAGTCGTCGCCGCCCATCCCATGGATCAAGTAGTAGATCGCGTCGACACCCTCGACGGCAGCAATCACCTCATCCGCGTCGAGCACGTCCATCTCGACGGTTTCGACCTGATCGCTCCACCACGGCCGCGCGTTCTCGCCCGAGGTCTTGGTGGTGCGCACGTCGTGGCCGGCCTTGAGCAGGTCAGGCACCAAGCGACCGCCGACATAACCCGTCGCGCCAGTAACGAGTATTTTCATCGGTCATCCTCTGGTTCGGTTTCTGGGTACGCGATTCACGAGATGACCCGGTGGATCCACACATATCGGTGGACGGAGACAACTCACTCATCGTTACGCAGCAATTCTATGCATGCTGCAGATGTATGCTCTCCCGCGGGTTCTAAACAACCGACCAGCACCGGCGGGATCTGGCCGAGCCCTGGAATGCGCCGGTCCGAGTCCCCCACCTTGGGAGGTAGTGATCACCCCAGAACACACTTACGATCCGATCATGACGATTGACACTGGGATAATCCGACAGATCCCGGTGCCGGACGTCGCCGTCGGCTGCGCCGCTCGGTATGTGGCTGGGCGCGCCTGATGCGGATCGCGGTACTCGCCACGGGGCGTAATGCCATACGGCAGCCGTATGCCGGGGGTCAGGAGTCGCAGACCGGGACCCTGATCCGGGCGCTGCGAGAGCGGGATCACCACATTCGGCTGTTCGCGCCGGAGGGTTCGGACCCGACCCAGGCCGACGAGTTCGTGCCCTATCAAGAGCTGCCCGAGATGACGGCCGTTGCGGGGGCCGCGACGGCCCCGCTGGAACTGCCCTACCTGCAGGATCACGCGCGCTTCTATGCGGCCGTCCTGGACCTGCTGGGCAGCGATGACCTCGACGTCATCCACAATCAGAGCCTCAACCACCTGCCGCTGGTGATGAGTTCGGCCCTGCCGGTGCCGGTGGTGACCACTCTGCATACCCCGCCGATCCCTTGGCTGGAACTCGGTATGTCGCTCGCTGGCCCCACCTCGTCCTATGTCGCGGTCAGCCACAGCACCGCCCGCCTATGGCCCGCGCCCGTGGCCCCCACCGTCGTCCACAACGGGATCGACCCGGAGGAATTCTCGGGCGGCCCGGGCGGCGATCATCTGCTCTGGGTGGGTCGCCTCACCCCGGAGAAGGGCACCGACCTGGCCATCGACGCCGCCGAGGCGGCGGGCATGGACCTGGTCCTTGCCGGCCCGATTAGCAATACGGAGTGGTTCGATGCGGTGATCAAGCCGCGTCTGCAGGGTCCGATCCGGTATGCCGGTCACCTCGCCCACAGTGAACTCGACAAGACCTATGGCGAGAGTGCCGCGCTGCTGTTCACGCCCCAGTGGGACGAGCCCTTTGGGCTGGTGGCCGTGGAGGCGGCGATGACGGGCACCCCCGTTATCGCGCTCAACCGGGGCGGCCTGGCCGAGGTGGTGGGCAGCGGCCTGGGCGTCCTGGTCGACCACCTACCCGCGGCAGGTCTCACCGGGCGGCTCGCAGCGGTCGTTCCCGAGGCCCTGGCCATGTCCCGGGAATCGGTGCGGCAGAACGCGATCGAGCACTTCGGCGCCGCCCGAATGGCCGAGGATTATCTGCGCGTCTTCGCCGCGGTCGCCTGATGCGGGTCGGCTATTACGTCCACCACATGGGGGCGGGTCATCGGATCCGTGCCCAGGTGCTGGGCGGCCGCCTGCGGGGGCGCGGGCACGAGGTGACACTGCTCGGCAGCGGACCGATGCCGCCGACGTATGCCGTGTCCCTCGCCGACGATGCCGCCCCGGTGGGCAGCGATCCCACCGCGGGCGGGGCGTTGCACTGGGCGCCGCTGGCGCATCCCGGGTACCGGGAGCGGATGGCGCAACTGTCCGAATGGCTGCGCGAGGCGCGCCCGGACGTGGTCATCGTTGACGTCTCGGTGGAGGTCACCGCGCTGGCGCGGCTGCACGGCATACCGGTGGTGGTGATGGCGCAGCCCGGTGACCGGACGGACGAACCGCATACGCTGGCATACCGGTGTGCGACAACGATTCTCGCGCCGTGGCCGCAAGTCGCACAGCCGTGCCCGGCCTTGGCGGCATTCGCGGACAAGGTGGTCCATGTCGGTGGGCTGAGCCGGTTCGCCGAGGGGCCGGCGACGGCTGACCGGGATCCGAGCGTGGGGCTGATCCTGGGGGGCGGCATCGCGGAAGCCGGTGCCGAGGAACTCTTGGCCAGGGTGCGGCGCAGCGATCCGAGCCGCGAATGGCGCGCGGCGGGGGGCGCCGGGGAGTGGATCGACGACATCGAGACGCACCTGCGCCGAGCCAGCGTGGTGATCACCCACGCCGGGCAGAATGCGATCGCCGATCTCGCCGCGACCGGTACGCCCGCGGTGGTCCTGCCGCAGGACCGGCCGCACGACGAACAGACCCACCTCGCGGATGAGCTGCGACGCCTCGAGCTCGTGGCCGTCGGCAGTACTTCCGACGCCGAACCCGGTGCCATCCCCAACGTCAACTCCGACAAGGCACTGATCGACCTGATCGCCCGGGCCACCGTGCTGGGAAACCGTTGGGCGAGTTGGCAAACCGAGGGTGCGGCGGAACGGGCCACCGCGGCAATCGAGGCAGTCGCATGACGAACACCTGGGTGATCACCACAGTCCGCGGCCGCCACGAGCATCTGCGGCGCCAGTTGCTCGCCCTGGCTCAGACCGACCCGGAGAGCGCGCATGTCGTCGTCGCCATGGGTGACGATCAGGTGTCGCAGGTGGCCGCCGAGAATGCCGGCGGCCGGCGAATGCTCGTGCCCCAGCTCGACCTGGAGCCCGGCGCGGAAATGCCCCTGTCGGCCGCGCGCAACCTTGGGGCCGCGACCGCCATTGCGCAGGGTGCCGAACTGCTGGTGCTCCTCGACGTCGACGTGATCGCCGCCCCTGGGATGCTGACCGCATACGAACAGGCGGCCCTCAGCCACCCCGAGGCGTTGCTGTGCGGACCGGTCACCTACCTGGCCGAGGGCGTGGCACCCCCCGCCGACCCGAGCCAACTGGTGCGCTGGCGCGCCCCGCATACCGCCCGCCCCGACCCGGCTGCGGGCAGCGTGCAGACGGGTGGCGAGCACAAGCTCTTTTGGTCGCTGAGCGCCGCACTCACCCCGGCGACCTGGCGGGCGATCGGTGGCTTTTGCGAGGACTACGTCGGCTATGGCGGCGAGGACACCGACTTCGCGTGGCAGGCACGGGCCGCCGGGGTCGACCTGGCCTGGGTTGGCGGGGGCGACGGCTATCACCAGTGGCATCCGGTCTCCTCGCCGCCGGTCGAGCATCTGGACGCCATCGTCCGCAATGCCCGGGTCTTCCACGAGCGCTGGGGGGAATGGCCAATGGGCGGCTGGTTGCGCGAATTTGAGCGCCGCGGGCTGCTGACATGGTCGGCGGACGGCCCTATCGTCGTGGCATGAGCACGACGGTCTCCTCCGGCACCGTGCACCGGCTGCCGGCGGATCTGCGTTGGGAACTCGAAGACCACGACGACGCCTTGACGGCCTGGCAGGACATCACGCGATTGGCCCGCAACGAATTCATCTGCCGGGTGCTCGACGCCAAGCAGGATGAAACCCGGGCCCGGCGGGTGCGCCGGACCCGAGAAGAACTTCAAGAGGGCAAGCGCCGCCCCTGCTGCTGGCCCGGCTGCAGCCACCGGAAACTCACCGGCTCCTGAGTCAACCGACTCCATACCCAGAACGTCGCGGGGCCGCAGCGTAGCCGTACAGACAGGCCGCGGGCTCAGGGCACCTGGTGAGTGCGCCGCAGGACGGCGTAGGCGAAGTCGATGAGATAGTCGTTGAGGGCGTGCGAGGCCTCCTGAGCCGCGTCCGGCTCCCGCCGCAGGATCGCGGACAGAATGTCCAGGTGCAGCCGTCGCCCGCTGCGCACCTCGGCGGTCTCGTCGATGACATGCGCTAGCCAAAAGCGGCGTGAGAGCACTTGGACCGGGGCCAGCGCAGAAGCCACGTAGTCGTTATGGGCGGTGCGCGCGACTAGGTCGTGGGTCTCCTTGACCGTTTCGGCATACTGCTGCAACGAGAAATCGGAGTGCTCCAGGGTGCTCGCCAGCGCCCGGATTTCGTGTTCTTCGGCCACCCCGACGCGGGCACATGCCAGCCGGACGGCGAGCACCTCAAGTGCGCGTCGCATCTCCAGCATTCGCAGTTGGTCCTCCACGGAGATCGGGGGGATCAAGACGCCCTTGCTCGGGTGGATCTCGACCATGCGGTGACGGGCGAGTTGTTGCAGTGCCTCGCGAACAGGGGTGCGCCCCAGTCCGGTTCGCTCCATGACGAGCGCCTCGGAAACCAGCATGCCGGGTGTTAGGTCCCGCATAACGATCATCCGCTCGATCTGCGCGTATGCGGCTGCCGCCTTGCCACCTGCCGCCATGACCCGCTCCCCCTGGTGATCGATTCCCCCGGTCCAAGTGCGCCGATCCTAAGGTTTCCGGCTTCGGCGCGACCCACCCCGCACCGGATTACGAGAACCGACCCCCTTGTCTTATCACCGATATATTGGTTATATGTCGGTCGTACGTGACCGTGGCCATCGTCGACCACCCGGTTGTCTGGCCACCCCCGACCTGGAGGGCAGCTATGGCAAGCGGCACCATCGAGACGCGCTCAATCGATTACGTCCCCACGGAAGAACGACATGGCGTGGCCCGCAGCTTGTTCTTCGTCTGGTTCGCGGCGAACACCTCGATCACCGCGGTGGTCACCGGAGCCCTCTTCGTGATCCTGGGTAACACCGCCCTCTGGTCGATCCCGGCGATCATCCTGGGCAATGTCATCGGCGGGTTCTTCACCTCCCTGCACTCCGCCCAAGGCCCTCGGCTCGGTGTGCCGCAGATGATCCAGAGCCGGGCGCAGTTCGGCTACTACGGAGCCACGCTCCCGTTAGTCCTGGCCCTGATGATCTATCTCGGCTTCTATGCGACCGGCCTGGTGCTCGGTGGCCAGGCCCTCTCGAGCCTGCTGCACATCGGCAGCAAACCTGGCTCGGTGCTCTTCGCGTTGATGTCGACCGCGCTGGCAATCTTCGGCTACCGCCACATCCACCGCTTCTCCCATATCGCGGCCGCCCTGAGCGCGGTTGTCTTCCTCGGGTTGTTCATCCGCATCCTCACGGATCCTGGGATCGGCGATGTGGCCAACGATGGTGCGTTCGCGATGGCCCCGTTCATCCTCGGCATCTCGCTGTCGGCGTCCTGGCAGCTCACCTTCGGTCCCTATATCGCCGACTACTCCCGCTATCTGCCGGAGCAGACCCCGAAGTCGCAGACCATCACCTGGACCTTCCTCGGCAGCGTGATCGGCGCCTCGCTGGCAATGACGCTCGGCGCCCTGGCTGCCGCCCTGGGCGGCAAGGCGTTCAGCGCGGACCAAGTGGGCTACCTAGCCGATCTCGGCGGGGTCTTCGGCCCGGCGGTCCTGCTCGCGGTCATCTGCGGCAAGCTCACCGGCAACACGCTGAGCTCGTATGGCGGGTACATGTCCGTCGCGACCATCGTCAGTTCACTGACCGGTCAGGCCCGCATCGCGCAGCGCAGCCGCATTCTCTACATCTGCCTGATCTCGGCGATCGCCCTGGTCATCGCCCTGGCGGCGACGGACGACTTCATCGGCAAATTCACCGACTTCATGCTCTTCCTGCTCTACTTCATGACCCCATGGTCGGCGGTCAATCTCGTCGACTACTATTGGGTGCGCAAGGAGCGCTACGACGTCGCCGACCTCTTCAATCGGGACGGGCGCTACGGTCGTTTCACCGCGGCGGCATTCATCGCCTATGTCCTCGGCGTGCTCGTCCAGATCCCGTTCATGAACAGCACGTTGTATGTCGGCCCCATTGCCAACTGGATGGGCGGAGCGGAGGTCGCCTGGCTGCTCGGCCTGGTCGTTGCCGGCGGGCTGTATTACCTGCTCACCGGGCGCATTCGCGCCGCCGACGACGCGCGCGTGACCCCCACCTCCTGAGGAACCCCACCAACCCACCCACCGCAACACTTTCGACCACCTCAATGGAGGACCCATGAAGTACGACCCGATGTCACAGAAGGCGCCACTCCCGTTCTCTCCGTTCAAGAGTTGCACGGTGCCGCGGCCGATCGGATGGTTGTCCAGTGTCAGCCCCGACGGGGTGGAGAATCTGGCGCCCTACAGCCAGTGGCAGAACCTCACTTTCGACCCGCCGATGGTGATGTTTTCCGCGAACCAATATCCCGACGGCCGGCGCAAGGACACCGTCCTTAACGCCGAGCAGACCGGCTGGTTCGTTTGGAATATGGCCACCTATGACCTGCGCGAGGCGGTCAATATCAGCGCCATGGCCCTGCCCCCGGACGAGAACGAGTTCGATCGGTGCGGGGTGACCAAGGGGTATGCGGAGCTGGCCCCCCAGGTGCCGCTCGTCGCCGCGAGCCCGGTGCATTTCGAATGCCGTTATCTGTCGACCCACCGGCTTAAGGGCAATTCCCCGGTGGGCACCATCGACATCGTCTTCGCCCGGGTCGAGCGGATTCACATC
>CAKZIH010000270.1 GCA_936931335.1 uncultured Nostocoides sp.
GGGCTACGTCGGCGCCGTCCTCCAGGAGGAGGTCGGCCAGGCGCAGTCCCACGCCTTCGGGGTCGCTCACCGGGCCGATGAGCGAGCGGCGCAATTGCACTGAACCGTCCTTGGTGCCGACGAAGGCGCGCACGGACAGCTCGAGTTCGTCCATGCCTTCGACGACCTCGGCGAGCACCCCGACCGGGGCGGTGCAGCCGGCCTCCAGGGCGCGCAGCACGGCACGCTCGGCGCTGACGCAGGTGCGGGTGTCCGCATCGTCGAGGACGGCGAGGATGCGGCATACCTCCTCGTCGGCGGCGCGGCATTCCACGGCGAGGGCGCCCTGGCCGGCGGCGGGCAGGATCTGAATGGGGTCGAGCGTCTCGCTCACCTGATCGAGCAGGCCGAGGCGGCTCAGCCCGGCGCGGGCGAGGATCACCGCGTCCAACTCACCCGAGGTGGCCGCGGCGATCCGGGTCTCCACATTGCCGCGGATGGATACCGTCTCCAGGCCCAGTCCGAGAGCATGCACCTGAGCGGCGCGGCGCGGGGAGCCGGTGCCCACCCGGGCACCACTCGGCAGCTCGCCCAGCGTGGACCCATCGCGGCTGATCAGCACATCGCGGACGTCTTCGCGCCGCGGGATGGCGGCGATGACCAGCCCCGGTTCGGGGGTGGTCGGCAGGTCCTTGAGCGAGTGGACCGCGAAGTCGACCTCACCGCGCTGCAGCGCCGCACGCAGCGCGGAGGCGAAGACGCCGGTGCCGCCGATGACCTCCAGCGGGGCGCTGGAACGATCCCCTTCGGTGACGATCTCGACGAGTTCCACGGTATGTCCGTGCGCCCGCAGCGCATCGGCGACGTGGGTGGACTGGGTCATGGCCAGGCGGCTGCGGCGGGTGCCCAGCCGCAGCGTCCGCGGCATACCGGCGGCGGTCATCGCTGCTCCTGCGGGAGTTCACCGGCGAAGCCGGACACCTCGACGCGTGGCGGACGCGAAACCGAGGCGACGGTCTGCGGGTCGAGGTCGAAGAGTTCGGTTAGGGCCTGCGCGTATTCGCCGATGCGACCGGACGCGGCGAGTTCTTTGACCCGCACGGTGGTCCCGTGCAGCATCTTGTCCACCAGCCGGCCCATGGCGATTTCCACCTCGCGGCGCTCCTGGTCGCTCAGGCCCGGGGTGCGGGCACTCAAGCGGGCCAGTTCGGCATCGAGGGTCGCTGCGGCCCGGCGGCGCAGGGCGGCGATGGCCGGGGCGGCCTCGAGTTCGGCGCGGGCGGTGAGGAAGGCGGCGACCTCGGCGGTGACCAGGTCACTGGCCTGGGCCAGGACGGGATCGCCCGCATCCGCGCTCGCCTGCAGGGCCGCCAAGGCGTCCAGCCCGAGCCGCCGAATGCCGGGGAGCTGCCCCACCTCGTGGGCGATGTCGTGCGGCAGGCCGAGGTCGACATACACCTGAGGGTGATCGGCGCGCGCGGCCGCGGCGGCCGCCTCGGTGCTCACCACCAAACCCTGAGCCCCGATGCAGGAGACGATGACATCCGCCTCCGGCAGGTGCTCGGCCAGGTCGGCCAGCGCGACGGCGTGGCCGTCGAGCCGCTCGGCCAGCGCCTGCGCGCGGGCCACCGTCCGGTTGGCGATGGTGAGTCGGCCGACCCCGGCCCGGTATGCGGTGGTGGCCGCCAGCGCGGCCATCGCACCGGCGCCGAGCACCAGCACCCGGGCCTGCGTCAGCGGTCCGACGGTGGCCGCGGCCTCCTGGTAGGCGTCGGCCACGAGAGAGCGGGAGACGGTCTCGATCGGAGTGTCGGTGTGCACCCGCTTGCCCACCCGCAGGGCCCGTTGGAAGAGCGCCTGCAGCGCCGGGCCCACCACCTGCTGCTGCTGCGCCTCGCTCAGGGAGCCCCGCAACTGGGCGCGAATCTGGCTCTCCCCCAAGGCCATCGAGTCCAGGCCGCTGGCCACGCGGAAGGCATGGGCGATGGCCCGGTCTTCGAAGTGCACGGCCAGGCGGGCGGTCAGTTCGGCGCGGGCGATCCCGGAGACTGCGGCCAGTGCATCGGTGACCGCGGCCACCGCACCGTGGAAGGTCACCGCCTCGACATAGACCTCGGTGCGATTGCAGGTGGAGACCACGACGGTCTCGGCGACATGCTCGCTGCCGGCCACGGCGGTGGCGAGCGCCGCGCGCCCGGTGGCGTCCAGGCTGATCCGCTCGAGCAGGTCCAGGGGGGCATCCCGGTGCGAGAGTCCGAGGACGAGCAGGCTCATCGGGCCACCTCGCTCCATACCGTCTCGGCCGCCCGGCGCTGGGCGCGGAAGGCGAGAATGCGCAGTTCCCCGGCGATATCGACATGGCGCACGTCGACGGTCTCGGGGGTGATCAGGCTGCCGCCGGCGAAATTGAGGATCGCGGGGACCCCGGCGGCGATCAGGGCATCGGCGGCTTCCTGGGCGGCGGCCGATGGGGTGGCGATGACGCCGATCGGATGACCGGCCGCGACCAAGTCGGGCAGGGCGGACATCGGGGCGACGACGATCCCGCCTACTTCGGATCCGATGACCTCCGGGTCGTGGTCGACGCCGCCGACCAGGGTGAACCCGCGGGCGGTGAGCCCGCCGCTGCCGGCCAGCGCCCGACCCAGGTTGCCCATCCCGACGATGACCACCGGCCAGTCCTTGGCCAGGCCGAGCTCCCGGGCGATGTGCACCGCGAGGCGGCCCACGTCGTAGCCGACGCCGCGCACCCCACAGGTGCCCAGATAGGACAGATCCTTGCGCACCTTGGCCGACTGCACGCCGGCGGCGGTCGCCAATGCCTCGGAGGAGGTGGACTCCTCACCGCGATCGGCCATCGCCTCCAGCACATGCAGGTATGCCGAGAGTCGGGCGACCGTTGCATCGGGGATATCCCGGCGGCGCAACTCGGTGGGCGGCACGACGTTCACTTCCTGGCGGCCTGAAGAACGGCTAGGGATCGGCCAGGGGTTTCCAGGCACCCGAGCCGTTGTTCAGGCTACGCGCTTGTGAACGAAGGCACAAAGTGTGCGCGCACAATACCGCCCCAAGGGTGAGACGCCCCCGGCGCCCCTACCGGAAGACTGAGCGCCGGCTGGCACGCGCGGCATAGAGGGCCTGCTGGATGTTCTCGCGGACCCGTTCGGTCAGGTCCAGGACCAGCATCGAGTCGTCGGCCGCCGCCGGCCCCAATTGCGCGGTCGGGATGGGGGCGCCGAACTCGATGATCCACTTGCTGGGCAACGGAATCAGACCCAGCAGCCCGAAATGCGGGAACAACGGGGTGAGCGGGAAGTAGGGCAGCCCGAGCAGCCGGGCCAGCGGCCGCAGGTCGGCCAGCATCGGATAGATCTCCTCCGAGCCGACCACCGAGCACGGGATGATCGGCGCGCCCGTGCGCACCGCCGCCGCGACGAACCCACCGCGGCCGAAGCGCTGCAGCTTGTAGCGCTCCCGATAGGGCTTGCCGACCCCTTTGAAGCCCTCCGGCCAGACGCCGACGAGTTCCCCATCGGCCAGCAGTCGCTCGGCGTCGGCATTGGTGGCCAGGGTGGCCCCGCCCTTGCGGGCGAGATTGCCCAGCACCGGGGTGCCGAAGACCAGGTCGGCCCCCAGCTCCCGTAGTGCCCGGTGGGCCGGGTGGTGGTCGTGGATGGTCAGCGTGGTGATCAACGAGTCCAGTGCCACGGTGCCGGCGTGGTTGGCGACCACGAGCGCCCCGCCCGTATCCGGGATGTGTTCGATGCCGCGCACCTCGACGCGGAACCACGAGTTAGCCAGCACCCGCAGCAGCGGGTGGAGCACATGCTCGGTGAAATGCGGATCGTGGCCGTAGTTGTCCACGACATAGTCACCGGTCAGCCGGCGCCGCAGGAATTCCACCGCCCGCGCCACCTCCGGTATGCCGGCCAGCTCCGGTATGGCGGCCAACTCCGCCGCCACAGCCTCGGACGCCGCGGCTTCGGGTGCGTCCCCCGAGTCGGTATGCCGCACCGCCGCACGCGGTGCCCGTCGCGGCGTGGGGTCCGGGTCGGCGTCCACCTTGGGGGCCACCACACGCAGCCGGGCGGGCGCCGGTGTCGTGGGCGTCGGTGTCTTGGGCGCTGGTGTGTTAGGCGTCGGTGTCTTGGGCACCGGCGTCTCGGACGAATGGCTCTCCAGCAGCGGGGTGCCCCGGCGCCGGGCGCGCTCCCCCGATGCCCGGGCGGCACCCGCGGCGACGGACGAACGGCGGGGCGGGGGCGTCATACCCGGCTCCGGCTCGAGGACAACCCGGTTGAGGACAAGGCGCCGGTCGACGACGCGGTACCCAGCGCTCCGACCGCAGCACGCACCTGCGCGCCGAGGCCCGCCAACTGGGTACCGGCGGCCACCAATGGAGGTGTCCCGGCACCGATGAAATCGGTGAACGCCGCCCGGGTCGAATACTGCGGGGTGAACCCCAGGTGGGTGCGCATACGCGAGGTATCCAGCCCGCGGCCATAGACGAACAGGTCGAGTTGCTCGGGTGAGGCGTCGAGTTGCCCGGCGCGCTTGTAGGCCGAGGCCAGGGCGGAGCAGGCGGGGACCGGCATCCGGGCCCACGGGCGGCCGGTGAGCGCAGCGGCCTGACCGACGGTGATTACCCCATCGCCGGCGACATTGACCGTGCCCACGGCGGGGCCGGTGGTCGCCCTCAAGGTGGCGGCAATGACATCGTCCTCGTGCACGAACTGCAGGCGCCCGTCCCAGCCCAGCGGCACCGGGATCAGCGGCAGCCGGAAGTAGTCGGTCATCGCGGTCCGGATGCGCGGGCCGATCACATTGGCGAACCGCAGCAAAGAGATTTCCACATCGGGCCGGCGCCGGGCGAAGCCGCGGACATAGGACTCCACATCCACCGAGTCCTTAGCGAAACCGAGCTTGGGCAGCGCCTTGGCGGCCATCTCCTCGGTGAACATCGCCGGATCCCGGTGCGAGGAGCCATAGACCCCCGCGGTGGACTTGACGACCAGCCGCCGCACCTGCGGGGACTTCTGCGCTGCCGCGAGCAGCTGCATCGTCCCGATGACGTTGATCTCCTTCTGGGTGGTCCGCCCGCCAACCCCCAGGGGGGTGGCGATGACGCCCATGTGGACGACCGTGTCGATGGCATAGCTGTCGATGATCTTGCCGATCATCGGGGAGCGGATGTCGGCGCGCAGGAATTGAGCGTCACCGATGCTGTGCGCGGGCGGGACGACGTCGACGCCGAGGATGAGATCGGCGCTCCCGCTGGCTGACAGGGCACGCGCGAAGGCCCCGCCCAGTGGGCGAGCCACTCCGGTGATCAAGACGACATTCGCCATGGCGCAGTATGCGGTGCTGCGGCGCGAATCCCTCGCGCCGCGAGGTTGCTTACTTCTTGTTGCGTCGCTGGTGGCGCGTCTTGCGCAGCAGCTTGCGGTGCTTCTTCTTCGCCATCCGCTTGCGGCGCTTCTTGATCACAGAACCCATAACAACCCTTTGCCAGGAGAGAACAGAGAATGACGCCACCCGCGCGAGCGGCGCAGGCGGCAACGGCCAACTCTACCCGCCGGTTTGGGGCATCCGAAACGGAGTGCCAGAGATGGCACCCCAGGTATGACGATTCAGGCCGTCTCGATATACGACTGCTTGAGGTAGTCGTTCACCGCGTCCTCCGGGACCCGGAAGGAGCGGCCGACACGAATCGCCGGCAGCTCGCCGCCGTGGACCATCCGGTAGACGGTCATCTTGGAGACACGCATGATCGCGGCCACCTCGGCCACGGTCAGGAAACGCACCTCGGAGAACTGCCGGTCGGCAGGCATAGGTTCCTCGTCCTTCTCGCCACGCATCGCCGGCTTCCCCTCCGGCGGAAAACTACGCAGTTGATCAGGAGCAACCATAGGGGCAGTTGTGACTCATGTGAAGCGCTGGGGCCCCGGGGAGTGTGAACGAATGCGGCGCGTCCAGCCGACACGCCGAACCGGTGGGCTCAGTCGTACCAGACGTCGAGACCGTGATGGCCGAAGACCGCCTCCCGGGTGGCCATCACCGCCCGGTCGATGCTGCTGTGCGGGTTGTAGCCCAGCTCCCAGGGTTGCACCCAGATCTGCTGTTCGGCGGCCGGCAGATCGCCCATGGTCAGCGGCCCCTCCAGCCCGCAGAGCTCGGCGACGTGATCGCGCCACTCCTGCGGCACCGGGGTGCTCACCTCGATCGGGTGGTGCGCGGCAATCGCGGTCAGATGCGTCCAGGTGCGAGGGACCACCTCGACCACGGCATAGCCGCCGCCGCCCAGCGCCACCCAGCGCCCGTCGGCGACCTCATGCGCCAGGTCGTGCAGATCGAGGATCGCCTGACGCTGCGCGTCCACGGTGAGCGAGAGATTGGCCAGCGGGTCGCTGAAGTGGCTGTCGGCACCGTGCTGGGTGATCAGCACCTGCGGGCGATAGGCGCGCATCACCGGCAGGATCCCGGAGCGGAAGGCTCGCAGCCAGGCCGAGTCCCCGGTCCCCGGCGGCAGGGCGAGGTTAACCGCATACCCGGCGCCGGTGCCGGTACCGATATCCCCGGCCCAGCCGGTCCCCGGGAAGAGCGTCCGCCCGCTCTCGTGGATCGAGGCGGTCAGCACCCGCGGGTCGTCGGCGAAATAGGCCTCCACGCCGTCGCCGTGGTGGACATCGGTGTCCACATAGCCGATCCGCTCCACGCCCGCATCGAGCAACCACTGGATGCCGGCGGTGATGTCGTTGTAGATGCAGAACCCCGAGGCGTGATCGCGCATCGCGTGATGCAGCCCGCCGCAGAAGTTCACCCCATGGGCGACCTCGCCCTGCCATACCTGCCGGCACATCTCCACGGTGCCGGCGACGATCCGCGCGCTCGCCTCGTGCATTCCGCGGAAGGCCGGGTCGTCCGTCGTCCCGAGCCCGTATGCCGGATCCGCCCGCCCCGGGTCGGCCGAGGCTTCCTTCACCTTGGCGATATAGGCGCGATCGTGCACGGTGGCCAAGAGGTCGTCATCGGCCATCGCCGGCGCCACCACCTCGGCGTGCTCGAAGACCCCGAGCGCCGCGCACAGGCGGGCGGTCAGATCCAGGCGCACCGGCGACATCGGATGGGTCGGCCCGAAGTCGTATGCGGTGAAACCCGCATCCCAGATGACCCGCGCCTGTGCGTCCATACCTCGCACTGTAGTGCGCGCGACCCGGCGCTACCGGGCCCCGGCGAGCGGTGGGACGATGTGCGGATGCCGAAGAAGCAACACGATGTGCTCATCGTCGGCCTCGGCCGCTTCGGCGGCGCGGCCGCGCTGGAACTCAACCGCCTGGGTCACCGAGTGACCGCCCTGGAGAAGGATCCGACCATCGCCGAGTCCTTCCTCGGCAAGGTCTACAAGGTGGTGCACGCGGACGCCAGCCTGCCGCACGTCATGCAGGAGCAGCGCTGCCAGGACTTCCCGGTGGCCATCGTCGGGATCGGGTTCTCAGTGGAGGCTTCGGTGCTGGCTGCGGCCAATATCGTCGACGCCGGGGTGGGCAAGATCTGGGCCAAGGCCCTCTCCCCCGAGCACGCTCGGATCCTCGACCGGATCGGGGTGCACCACATCATCCTGCCGGAGGCGGAGACCGGGCGCCGGGTGGCGCACCTGGTCGGCGGGAGCCTAATGGATTACATGGAGTTCGACGACGGCTTCGCGATCGTCAAGATGGCCCCGCCCCAGGAGACGATCGGGTTCACCCTCGAGCAGAGTCGAGTGCGCAGCAAGTATGGCGTGACGATCGTCGGCGTGAAGTCCCCCGGGCGTGACTTCGTGCACGCCCAGCCGGACACCAAAGTGACCGCCCACGACATGCTGATCGTCAGTGGCCCGACCACGCTGATCGAGCGCTTCGCCACCCGGCCCTGAGGCTTCGTCAGCCGCGTCCGCGCGGCAGTTGCCCCCGGCGGCCTTCCGACCACGTTCGCGCCTCAGCGGCCTCCCGACCGCGTCGGCGCCTCAGGCGCGGTCCTCGCCCAGGGCGAGGACCATGGCGATCTCCT
This sequence comes from uncultured Nostocoides sp., assembly GCA_936931335.1. Lineage (GTDB taxonomy): Bacteria > Actinomycetota > Actinomycetes > Actinomycetales > Dermatophilaceae > Nostocoides_A. The sequence continues at coordinate 8,029 of CAKZIH010000270.1, forward strand.
CCTCATCGCCGTCGCCGTTCTGCACCCGCATCGGGCGGCGCCGGCCGGTGGGCCGGAAGCCGAAACCCGAGGCGAAGGCGACGCCGCGGCCATTGTCGGTGCCGACCCAATAGGCCAGTTGCCCGAAGCCGTCCTGTGCCGCCTCGGCCGCACCCGCCGTGACGAGCTTGGCGGCCACGCCGCGGCCGCGCCAGTTGGGATCCACCCAGAGCCCGAATAGCTCGGCGGTGTTCTCGGCGTCGTCGAGCACCCCGATGCTCACCACGCCCACGGCCGCCCCGTCAGACTCGGCAAGCAGCCGGCGCGCCCGGTTCATCCGATCGCGCCAGCGCTCCTCGGGATAGTCCTGCTCCTGTTCGAGCGTCGCGACGAAGGCCTCCGGCGATTCACGCAGGGCAGCGAGCCGGGTCTCGCGGTAGTCCTGCCAGTCCTGCTCGCTCAGGTTGCGCACGGCGATATCCGTCATGGGGCACATAGTGACACGAGGGCTCACCCTCGCGTTGGGTCACCCAGGCGTACCGCAGGGGTCCGACAGGTGAACGCACAGGTCACTGCCCGGATAACTGCGAGGAACGCTCCGCGGCCGCCTCGATGGCGCTGATGAAGGCGGCCCGGACCTTGTGGTCGTCCAGCGTGCGCAAGGCGGCGGCGGTGGTGCCACCCGGGGAGGTGACCTGTTCGCGCAGCACCGTCGGGTGGGTTCCGGTCTGCCGGATCATCGTGGCCGCACCGAAGAGGGTCTGCACCGACAATTCGGTGGCGGTCGCCCGCGGCAGGCCCAGGACCACCCCGGCCTCGATCATCGCCTCGACCACATAGAAGACGTAGGCCGGCCCCGACCCCGAGATCGCGGTCACCGCGTCCAGATAGGACTCCGGCACCTCCAGTGCCTTGCCGCACGCCGAGAGCAAGTCCATGGCGCGGTCCATCGCCGCGTCGTCGACGTGCTCATTACCGCGGCTGAGGGCCGCCATACCCTGATCCACCAGGGCGGGGGTGTTGGGCATCGCGCGCACCACCGGGGTGCCCTCGGGCAGTGCGGCCGCAATATCCGTAGTGCGCACGCCCGCGGCCAGGGAAACCACAAGGGTGCCGGGGCGCACGACATCGCCGATCTCGGCCAGCAATGCGCTCATGTCCTGGGGCTTGACCACCAGGATCAGCACCTCCGCCTCGCCGGCCGCGGACAAATTGTCCAGCACCCGCACGCCGTAACGGTCCGTGAGTTCGGTGGCCCGCTCCCGGCGGCGCTCGGTGATCACGATCTGGTCGGGCGTCCGACCGCCGCGCAGCAGCCCGGACAGCAGCGCCTCGCCCATCACTCCGGCGCCGAAGATGGCAATGGTCATTGGCCGCAGGTCCTAGCCGCGCGAGACGAGCGAGCGGGCGAAGAGCATCGCATTCGACGGGCGCTCGGCCATCCGGCGCATGAGGTAGCCGTACCACTCCTCGCCATACGGGATGTAGACGCGCATCTGGTGACCGCGGTCGGCGATCCGGCGCTGGGCCTCGGGCCGCACGCCATAGAGCATCTGGAATTCGAAGCTATCGGCGTCGCGGTTGCGGTCCTGGGCGATGGCCGTGGCGATGTCGACCAGCCGCGGATCGTGCGTGGCGATCATCGGATAGCCCTCACCCTCGAGCAGGATGCGCAGGCAACGGACGTAGGCAAGGTCGACCTCGTGCCCGTCCTGGTATGCCGCGGACTCCGGCTCGGCATAGGCGCCCTTGCACAGGCGCACCCGGCTGCCCGCGCCCGCCAGGTCGCGGCAATCGCTCTCGCTGCGGTGCAGGTGGGCCTGGATCGCGACACCGGTGTCCGGGAAGTCCGTGCGCAGCTCGGCGAGGGTGGCCAGCGTGGCGTCGGTGGTGGTGTGGTCCTCCATGTCCAGGGTGACCGTGGTGCGCGCCGCCTTCGCGGCCTCGCAGATGAGGCGGGCGTTGTCCAGGCTGATCGCCGGGCCGTCGGGCAGCGCCTGACCGACGGCGCTGAGCTTGACGCTGACCTCCGCCCAGCCGTCCTCGGTGAGCCCCTGCTTGCTGAGCAGGTCGAGCACCCGCACATAAGCCTCGGTCACCCGATCGGCCTGGGCGCGGTCGGTGGTGTCCTCACCGAGGTGGTCGATGGTCGAGCGCAGGCCGGTCTCCCGCAGGCCCGCGACCGCGGAGACCGCGTCGCTGTCGTAGACACCGGGCACATAGCGGTGCACCACGGATCGGGACACCGGCGCCCGCTCGATCACATCGCGAATGGTGTTGTTCGCGGAGAGTGCGAGGAGTGATTTGCGCAGCAGATCGGCGGTGCTCATAAAACGCGAGGTTACCCATCTCGCCTGGCCCTGGCGCGGCTCCGTCCATCTGGCTACCATTCATCATGTGATGAATAACGCCGTGGAGATCGCGGATCTACGCATCGTGCGCGGGGGCGGCGCCGTGATCATCCCGGGGCTGAGCCTCGATATACCGGCTGGCTGCGTGGTCGGTCTGCTGGGCCCCAGCGGGAGCGGCAAGACGACCCTGATGCGCGCCATCGTCGGCGTCCAGCGGATCACCGCCGGGCGGGTGAGCGTCCTCGGCGAGCCGGCGGGCTCACCGGCTTTGCGTCGCCGGATCGGCTATGTCACCCAGAGCCCGAGTGTGTATGCCGATCTGTCCGTCCGCGCGAATGTCGCCTATTTCGGTGGCCTGCTCGGGGCGGGCGCGCGACAGGTGGCGGCGGCGCTGGATGAGGTGGGGCTGAGCGAGTTCGCCAATCGGCCGGTGGCCCGGCTATCGCGTGGTCAGCGCTCCCGGGTGTCGCTGGCCGCGGCGCTGGTGGGCCGGCCCGACCTGCTGGTGCTCGACGAGCCGACCGTCGGCCTGGATCCGGTGCTGCGCCGCGACCTCTGGCAGCTCTTCCACGAACTGGCCGCCCGGGGCACCTCGCTGCTGATCTCCAGCCATGTGATGGACGAGGCCGCGCGCTGCGATCGGCTGGTGCTGCTGCGCGAGGGCGGGATCCTCGCCGATGCCACCCTGCCCGATCTCCTGGAGCGCACCGGCGCCCCCGATGCCGAAGCCGCCTTCTTGGCCCTGGTGGAGACCCGGGAGAAGTGATCAAACCACCCCTGATGCTGCTTACCGCCGGCCGCGTGCTGCGGCAGTTGCGCGGCGATCACCGCACCCTGGCGCTCTTGCTGCTGGTGCCCTGCCTGCTGTTGGGGCTATTGGCCTGGGTCTTCGACGGGACCCCGGTCTTCGACCAGATCGGGCCCGCCCTGCTCGGGGTCTTCCCCTTTGTGGTGATGTTCCTGGTCACCAGCATCGCCACCCTGCGCGAACGGACCTCCGGGACCCTGGAGCGCCTGCTCGCCGGGCCGCTGGGCAAGGCCGATTTCATGGTCGGCTATGCCCTGGCATTTCGGGGTGGTGGCGGTGGTGCAGGCGGGTTTGGCGAGCGCGGTCGCGGTCTATCTGTGTGACCTCGACGTCGCCGGGCCGGTATGGACGTTGGTCCTCATCGCGGTGATCGATGCCGTGCTGGGCAGCGTCCTCGGGCTATTGGCCAGCGCTTTCGCGCACAGCGAATTCCAGGCGGTGCAATTCATGCCGGCATTCGTGCTGCCGCAGTTCCTGTTGTGCGGGCTGCTGGTTGCCCGCGACCGGTTGCCGGATGTGCTGCGGGTGATCTCCGACGTGCTGCCGTTGTCGTATGCCGTGGACGCCATGTCCGTGGTGTCCCGGCAGGCGCAACCGCTGGGCCATCTGGGGCGGGAGTTCGCGGTGACCGGCGCCTGGATCATCGGCTGCCTGCTGCTCGGTTCGCTGACCCTGCGCCGCCAGAGCGCCTAGGGCCAGGCTGGCGCCGCCGCACCCGCGTAGCCGAAGTGGGTGGCACGAGATAGCGAAATAGGGGTAGCACGGGATAGCGGGTGGCGAAATGCGTGCTATGGCACCGATTGCACTACCCGTTGCGGCCGGCGGCACGCAGGGCGACGCGGATCATCGGCCACTGCAGCGGCAGGCGGGCGAGCGAGCCGGCGAAGGTCGCACGGGCACCCGTAGCCCCGGTGCGCCGAGCGCGCCCACCGAGACTTGCGCTCATCTGCACATTCGCCGGGAAGACGGCGACCAGCAGGGCGGCGCTGGCCAGCCCGGCGACCTTCCGGATCCGCGGGGTGAGCAGGCCCGCGGCGCAGAGGATCTCGGCGACGCCGGAGGCGTAGACCAGCTCGCGTCGGTATCCACCGAGCGGCTTGGGGATGATCGACTCGAATACCTGCGGGCGCACGAGGTGGCTGACCCCTGAGCTGAGGAAGAGGGCAGCCAGCCCGGCGGTCGGCCGGTCCAGCGGCGGGGTACTCATGGCACTCAATGTAGGCGGTGCCAGACCGGTCGGGTGAGCCAGAGCACAGCAGTGGACGTCTTCGCCAGCGAGCAGGTCATCACCTGTCGGGACGATCGGGTGGGGCTGCGCGCCGTCATCGCGATCGACGACACGACCCTCGGTCCTGGCTTCGGCGGGGTGCGCTGGCGTCCCTACCCGTCGATCGAGGCCGTGATCGGCGAGGCCCAGCGGCTCGCCGCAGCGGGTGGCCCTCATGAAGCGGTACGGAGAGCTGATCGCACGCACCGGCGGGATGTACATCCCCGGGGTGGACATGGGCACCACGATGGCGGACATGCAGACCATCCGCGACGCGGGGGCGCGCGCTTTCTGCGATGACATCGATCCCGGTCCGTATACCGCGCAGGGTGCGTATGCGGCCATGCGCGCCGGGGTGCGCCACGCGCTCGGCTCGGGTATGAGCGGGGTGCGGGTGCTCGTCCAGGGCGCGGGGCACGTCGGGGCCTCGCTTGCGCAGCGGGCGGCGGCCGACGGAGCGCAGGTGCTCGTCGCGGACGTCGACGGCGAACGCGCGCGCTCGGTGGCCGAAGCGGTGGGCGGCCAGGTCGTCGACCCGCAGGCCGTGCTCGGCGCGGAGGTGGACGTCTTCGCCCCATGCGCCGTCGCGCGGGTGGTGAGCGCCGACAATGTCGCTGACCTGCGGTGCCGGGTCATCGCCGGGGCGGCCAACGACACCCTCGACTCCCCTGCGGTCGCCGGGCTGCTGCGCGAGCGCGGCATCACCTTCGTCCCCGACTTCATCGCCAACTCCGGCGGGGTCATCCAGGTGCACGCGGGGCAGATCGGGTGGGACGAGGCTGAGCTCGACGCCCGGTTGGAACGGATCGGCGACCGAGTCGCGGACGTGCTCGCCAGCGCTGACGAACAGGGGCAGACCCCGGTCGAGGCGGCGCTGATCCGTGCCCGGGACCACATCGCTGCGCGTGGTGCTGAGACCACCGACTTTTCGGGCGGTGCGCGATGAGTGAGCACGACCTGCGCGCGATCACGCTGGGCTACTACTCCAGCGTTGACGCGGGAGATGGGGAGGCGGTGCTCGCCTGGTTCACCGAGGACGCCACCTACTGGCGGCCCGGCTACCCGGCGATGACCGGTCGTAACAGCCTGGCGGCCTTCTACGGCGGCGAGCGGGTCATCGAGTCCGGCGCGCACAGCGTCGAAGAAGTGCTGGTCGACGCAGACCGGGTTGCCGTGCGGGGCATCTTCCGGGGTCGGCTCAAGGATGGTTCCGAGACGGTCGTCGGCTTTGCCGACTTCCTGCGCTACGGCCCGGCCGGTCGCGTGCTGGAGCGGCGCACCTACTTCGACGCCCCCGCAGACTGATCCCTGCGCCTTCGGGTCAGATCATCGGGGTGAGTCACGGGGCCAGGTAGCCCTGCAGCACCGGGCCGAGATCGGCCACCAAGTCCTCGGGGGTGGCGGACGCCAGGGCGGGGAAGCACACCACATACCGCAGCAGCGCCATCCCGAACATCTGCGCGACGGCGAGTGAGGCGCGCCGCTCAAGCTCGGCCGGCGCAAGCCCGTCCCGGTTGTGTGCCTGAGCCACGCGGAGGAAGACCTCGCGCAGGATGAACTCGCGCATGCTGCGGGCCGCAGCTTCCTGAGCGATCATCGACCGGGCCACCACGGCGAAGCGCTGCCGGCCGGCCGGATCGTCCCAAATCGACAGGAACGAGCGCACCATTCCCGCGCCGACCTCTTCCCGGGGCAGGGCCAGGACCCGCGCGATCAGCACCGCGGGGTCTACCGGCACCTCGAGCACCTCGGCCAGCAGGGCCGGCTTCCCCTCGAAATAGTGGTGCACCAGAGCGGGATCCACACCGGCGCGGCGGGCGATCCCGCGCAGGGAGGTCGCGGCATACCCCTGCTCGGCGAACTCCGCGGACGCGGCCGCAAGGATCTGCGCCCGGGTGTCGCTGCCGGCAGGCCGCCGACCCCGGGGGCTCATGGCCGGCCCGTGCCGTTCACGTGCCTGCCATCCACGTGCATGCCATCCAGGTGCAGCCGGGCGAAGGCCAAGGCCTCGGCCAGATCCGCCTCGCGAGTAGCTGCATCCACCCCGCGGGTGCTCACCTCCACCACCACGGAGCCGCCAAAGCCATTGCCCACCAAGGTTTCCAGCACTTGGGCACACGGCTGCGTCCCACGACCGGGGACCAGATGTTCATCACGCGCGCTACCCAAACCGTCGGCCAGGTGCAGGTGGGTCAGCCGCGGCCCCAGCGCGGCGACCATACCCAGGGCGTCGGAGCCAGCGGTCGCCGTATGCGAGAGGTCCAGGGTGACGTGGGCATAGGGCCCGGGGACCGGATCCCAGTGCGGCAAGTAGGCGAGCAGCTCGCGCTGCCGGGCGCGCCAGGGGAACATATTTTCCACGGCAATGGCGATCCCGGTCAGCGCCTCGCGGGCGGCCACCCCTTCAACGAAGCTCTCGGCATACTCCCGCTGCCAGCGGAATGGCGGGTGGACGACCACGACCTTCGCCCCGACATCCAGCGCCAGCTCTAGCGATCGGTCCACCTTGGTCCACGGATCCGGGCCCCAAATACGTTGGGTCAGTAGCAAAGTCGGCGCATGGATGGAGACGATGGGTTGCTCGTGGAGCTCCGCCAGGGCGCTCAGCGCCCCCGCCTCCCGGCTGACTGGGTCCCCGAGCACCATGACCTCGACGCCGTCGTAGCCGAGCTGCGCGGCGAGCGCGAAACCGGCCGCGGTCGCGTCGGGATAGACCGAGGACGTGGACAGGGCCACCCGGATCGGCGCGGGGGGCGGCGTCGGCTCAGCCGTTGCCACCGACCCACCCGAGGTCGGCGCTGCCATAGTCGGACAGGGTGTCCAGTCGGCGCAGCAGCAGGCCCTCGCGCAGCGCCCAGGGGCAGATGGTCACCTTGTCCAGGCGCAGTAGGTCCATCGCCGCTTCGGCGACCAGGGCACCGCCGAGCATCTGTGCCGCGCGGGCCGCGGACACCCCCGGCAGCGCGGCGCGCTGCTTCACCGAAAGGGTGCTCAGCCGCTCGCGCACCTCACGGATGCCCTCCAGGGTGAGCACGCGCTCCACATACGGACCCTCGGCGCTCGGCGCGGCACCGGCGAGGCGCGCCAGGGAGCGGAAGGTCTTGGAGGTGGCGACCACCGAATCGGCCTGCGGGGCGCGCAAGATCGGTCGCAGCCCGGAGGCCAACTGGCTGCGGATCACGCGCCGGGCCTCCTTGACGGTCTCCGGTTTGGGCGGATCGCCCTTGAGCAGGTCGGTGGTGACCCGGCCGGCGCCGAGCGGCACCGAGATCGCCGCATCCGGCTCCTCGTCCATCCCGGTGGCGATCTCCAGGGAGCCGCCGCCGATGTCCAGCACCAGCAGTGATCCGGCCGACCAGCCGCACCAGCGGCGCGCGGCGAGGAAAGTGAGCCGGGATTCGTCGACACCGCTGAGCACGTGCACCGGCGAGCCGGTATGCCGCGCCAGCTCGTCCAGCACCTCTTGGCCGTTGGCGGCCTCGCGCAGCGCGCTGGTGGCGAAGGCGACGACCTCCTCCACGCCTTGCTCCTCGGCCAGTTCGCGCGCCTCGCCCAGGAAGGTGGTCAGCTTGGCGATGGCGCCATCGGCGACACGATCGCCGTCCAAATGTTCCGACAGCCGCAGGGGGATCTGGTGGGTGATCGCGGGCAGCGGCTTGGCGCCGTGGTGAGCGTCAACCACCAGCATGTGAACGGTATTGGATCCAATGTCGATGACGCCCAGTCGCACGCGCACAGCCTACGTGCCGCCCCGCTGCCGTCCCCCGCGACCGGCGGCGTGCCTATCGTTGCTCTCCGTGACCGAGGTCCCCCTGGAGATCGCCCGGCTGTGGGTGGAGTTCGACGACCCCGCCGACCCTGGGCAGCGCTTCCGGTGCGACCTGACCTGGCTCACCTCGAACTGGACGTGCATCTTCGGCGCCGGCTGCGCGGGCATCTATGCCGACCGACCCGATGACGGATGCTGCACTCTCGGAGCGCATTTCACCGATGCGGACGACCTGGCGCGGGTCGCCGCGGCGGCCGAGCTGCTGGACGCCGAGAGCTGGCAACATCACCCGGGCAGCGCCGCCCAGTCGGCGTGGACCGAGCCCGAGGATGACGCCACCAAGACTCGGGTCGTCGATGGCGCATGCATCTTCCTCAACCGTCCGGATTTCCCGGCCGGGGCCGGGTGCGCTCTGCATGCCGACGCGATCCGGACCGGGCGGGCACCCCATACGGTCAAGCCGGATGTGTGCTGGCAACTGCCCATCCGGCGCACCTATCGCACGGTTGAGCTGCCGGATGAGACCAGCTATCTCGAGGTGAGCATCGGCGAGTACGACCGCCGCGGCTGGGGCCCGGGCGGGCACGACCTGGACTGGTACTGCTCGGGGAATTCCGCCGCGCACGTGGCCCGGGAGCCCGTCTTCCGGGGACTGCGCGCTGAACTCACTGAGCTCATGGGCGAGGCCGGCTATGCCGAACTCGAGCAACGCTGTCAGGCGCATCTGCTCAACGTCCGGCTGGTGCGTTCGCGCGGCGCCCGCCCGCTGCTGCCGCTGCTCATTCACCCAGCAACCATCGCGGCCGGGGAGAACTCCCGCGCCCGCCGGTCATGAGCCGCGCCGCCGCGCAGTTCGGCGGCGTCCGGCCGAGCCCCAATATCTGGCAGCACCCCGAGATTTACGAATGGGAGAACCTCGCCTTCGATCCGGATGGCCTGGTGGAGCCGGCAATCGAATCCCTGCGGCCGTTGCGCGGTGCGCGGGTGCTGGATATCGGCTGCGGCACCGGTTTTCATCTGCCCCGGTATGCCGCGGCCGGCGCCCAAGTCCTGGGCGTCGAGCCGCACCCGCCCCTGTTGGCGCTGGCCCGGGCCCGGCTCGCCGCTGCCGCACCCGACGAGGCGGAGCGGGCGCTCGGCGAGCTCGGGGGTGGCGCGAACGGCATACCTGCGGTGGCCGGGGGTGAGGCGGAACGGTTGCCGGTGGCCGATCACAGCGTGGATGTGGCGCTGGCGCGCTGGGCCTATTTCTTCGGCCCCGGCTGCGAACCGGGGCTGTCGGAGGTGGCGCGGGTGCTGCGGCCCGGTGGGCTGGCGGCCTTCCTCGACAATGACGCGACCCGATCGACCTTCGGGCGTTGGTTCAGCGCGGCGCACCCGGCCTACGACGCGGCCGGGGTGGCGCGCTTTTGGCGGCGGCAGGGGTTCACCGCGCTGCCCCTCGACGCGCGATGGGAATGCCCGGACCGAGATCATTTTGCGGCGCTGGTCGGGATCGAATTCGAGCCGGCCATGGCCGAACGCATCCTCGCCGAGCACTCCGGCACCAGCGTCGACTACGCCGTCACCCTGTGGTGGCGCCGCTACTGAGTTTGCTCGGCCCGGACCCCCTCGACCAGGGGTCCGCTCGACCCCGCCCAGCTCAGTCGGCGGTGAGCCCGGCCACCAATTGCCGGGTAGCGGTGGTCAACCAATCCAAGCGGCGCTGCGCCGGTTGCAGGCTCGCAGCAAGCAGTACGCCCTGGAAGGCGGCGGCTGCGGTCTCCGCACGCTCCCGGGCGTGGACGGGATCGACCCGTTCGCTGATCTGGGCGACCAGCCGCACGAACTCGGTGCGCCACAGATCGAAGGCCCCGGCCAACTCCGGCGTACGCATCGCCTCGATCCCGAGTTCGGCCTGAACCCGCGCCAGGCCCCCGTCCTCGGTCATTTCCCCCAGGAAGCCGGCCACCGCAGCGACCACCCGATCGCTGCGCTCCGACCCCGCCAACCCGGCCGGTATGGCGTCGATCCGCGCCTCCAGGCGGCCCAACCGCTCGGCGAGCTCCCGGGCCACATGCTCGGTGAGCGCGCCGAGCAGCGCGAGCCGGGTGCGGAAGTAGCCGCTGGTCGAGCCCTGCGGCACGCCGGCAGTCGCGTCCA
>CAKZIH010000271.1 GCA_936931335.1 uncultured Nostocoides sp.
GGTGCCGCCCGCGAAGGGCGCCATCTCGAAGGCACCCATCGGGCCATTCCAGAAGACCGTGCGGGCGTCGGCGAGCTGGGCGGCATACTGGCGGGCGGACTCCGGACCGATGTCCAGTCCCATGAGATCCGCCGGTATGGCGTCCGCCGCCACCACCTGCGTTTCCGTGTCCGCGGAGAACTCGCGGCCGCAGACGATGTCGGACGGCAGCACGATCTCGACCCCATTCGCCTGGGCGCGCTCGAGGTAGCCGCGGCACGCCTCGACGCTGTCGGCGTCGAAGAGGCTCTTGCCGATCTCGTGGCCCTGGGCGGCCAGGAAGGTGAAGAGCATCCCGCCGCCGATGAGCAGGCGATCGGCCTTGTCGAGCAGGTTGTCGATGACCGCGAGCTTGTCGGCGACCTTGGCGCCGCCGAGGATCACCGCATACGGGCGTTCGGGGTCCTCGGTGAGCCGGCGCAGCACGTCGATCTCGGCGGCCACCAGGCCGCCCATTGCGGACGGCAGGCGGGTGGCCACGTCGTAGACCGACGCCTGCTTGCGGTGCACCACCCCGAAGCCGTCGGAGACATAGGCATCGGCGAGCCCGGCCAGCGCGTCGGCGAACTCCGCGCGCTCGGCGTCGGTCTTGGCGGTCTCCCCCGCGTTGAAGCGCAGGTTCTCCAGCAACACCACGTCGCCGTCAGCCAGAGCCGCCACCGCGCCCTGGGCGGACGGGCCGATGGTGTCTTCGGCGAAGGCGACCGGGCGGCCGAGCAGCTCACCGAGCCGCTGCGCCACCGGGGCCAGGGAGTACTGCGCTTCCGGCACACCCTTGGGGCGACCGAGGTGGGCGCACACGATGACGCGCGCGCCCGCCTCGGCGAGGGTCTGGATCGTCGGAACGGAAGCCCGGATCCGGCCGTCGTCGGTGATCGTGGTCCCGTCCAGCGGGACATTGAGATCGGAGCGAACCAGCACGCGCTTGCCGCGCAGGTCCCCCAGAGAGGCGATATCCCGCATCGCGGTCAGAGGCTCGCGCCCATGTGCAGGACGAGGTCGGCGAGGCGGTTGGAGTAGCCCCACTCGTTGTCGTACCAACCGACGACCTTGACCTGGTTGCCGATGACCTTGGTCAGACCGGAGTCGAAGATGCAGGACGCCGGGTCGGTGACGATGTCGGCAGAGACGATCGGGTCCTCGGTGTACTTGAGGAAGCCCTTGAGCGGGCCCTCGGCGGCGGCCTTGACCACGGCGTTGACCTCGTCGACGGAGGTCTCCCGGCCGGCCTCGAACGTCAGGTCGGTGGCGGACCCGGTCGGGGTCGGCACGCGCAGCGCGTAGCCGTCGAGCTTGCCCTTGAGCTCGGGCAGGACCAGGCCGATGGCCTTGGCGGCACCGGTGGAGGTCGGAATGATGGACAGCGCAGCGGCGCGGGCGCGGCGCAGATCCTTGTGCGGACCGTCGAGCAGGTTCTGGTCCTGGGTGTAGGCGTGCACCGTGGTCATCAGACCCTTGACGATGGTGAACTCGTCGTGCAGCGCCTTGGCCATCGGGGCGAGGCAGTTGGTGGTGCACGAGGCGTTGGAGACGATGTTGTGCTTCGCCGGGTCGTAGTCGGTGTGGTTGACCCCCATGACGAAGGTCGCGTCCTCGTTCTTGGCGGGCGCGGAGATGATGACCTTCTTGGCGCCGCCGTCGAGGTGGGCCTTGGCCTTGGTGGCGTCGGTGAAGATGCCGGTGGACTCGATGACGATGTCGGCGCCGGCCTCGCCCCAGCCGATGGCAGCCGGGTCCTTCTCGGCGAAGACGCGGATGGTCTTGCCGCCGACGGTGATGTCCTCATCGGTCGCCGAGACGTCCTCCTTCAGCACGCCCAGCACCGAGTCGTACTTGAGCAGGTGCGCAATGGACTTGTTGTCCATCAGGTCATTGGCGGCGACGATCTCGATGTCGGCGCCGGACGCCTCGACGGCGCGGAAGAAGTTGCGGCCAATGCGGCCGAAGCCGTTGATGCCAACGCGAACAGTCATGCGAGTGGGCCTTCCGAAGTAGCGGATGTGAGGACGCCGCGTCGTTACGGCGTCGTGACCAAGACCCAGCTTATTGGGCCGGGGAAGCGTGGGGCACGTCAGGCCTCGAGCATGTCGGCGGTGATCGCCGCTTCGGTGTCCGGTATGCCGAGATCCGCCGCCCGCTTGTCCGCCATGGCCAGCAGTCGACGGATCCGACCGGCGATGGCGTCCTTGGTCATCGGCGGCTCGGCGAGCGCGCCGAGTTCCTCCAGGGAGGCCTGCTTGTGCGCCAGGCGCAGATCACCGGCCACCCGCAGGTGGTCGGGGACCTCGTCACCGAGGATCTCCAGGGCGCGGGCGACCCGGGCGCCGGCGGCCACCGCGGCTCGCGCGGACCGGCGCAGGTTGGCGTCGTCGAAGTTGGCCAGCCGGTTGGCGGTGGCGCGCACCTCCCGGCGCATCCGGCGCTCCTCCCAGACCAGCACCGCTTCGTGGGCGCCGAGCCGGGTGAGCATCGCGCTGATCGCGTCGCCGTCGCGGATGACGATCCGGTCGATGCCGCGCACCTCACGGGCCTTGGCCGGGATCTCCAGGCGCCGGGCGGCGCCGACCAGGGCCAGCGCGGCCTCCGGGCCAGGGCAGGTGATCTCCAGGGCGGACGAGCGGCCGGGTTCGGTGAGCGAGCCGTGCGCGAGGAAAGCCCCACGCCAGGCGGCGACGGCGTCACAGGTGGACCCGCCGACGACCTTGGGCGGCAGCCCGCGCACGGGCCGGCCCCAGGGATCGATCAGCCCGGTCTGGCGGGCCAGCGCCTCACCGCCGTCGACGACGCGAACGACATACCGGCTCCCCTTGCGCAGGCCACCCGCGGCGAGCACGACGACCTCGCTCTTGTGCCCATAGAGCTCGGAGATCTCGCGGCGCAGCCGGCGAGCCGTGCTGGCAGCGTCGAGCTCGGCCTCCACGACGATCCGGCCGCCGATGATGTGCAGGCCGCCGGCAAAACGCAGCATGGCGGCGACCTCGGACTTGCGACAGCAGGACTTGGTCACCGTCAGCCGGCTCAGTTCGTCCTTCACCGATGCGGTCATGGCCATCGGGCCATCCTGCCATCGGGTACGCCCTGGCGCCGACCCGGCCGGGTGCTCACCATGGGCGCATGATGTCCCGGTAGGCGGCGGCCAGGCGCAACGGGTCGTGCGCCCCCGGCTGCCGGGATGTGCCCACCGGTGCGATGACGAGTTCCGCACCCACCGCGGCGGCGGCGCTGCGCAGCGCCAGCTCGTCCTCGACGATGCTCGGGTCGGCCAGCACCACATCCAGGCGCAGCTGCGGGGCATGTTCCTGCAGGCTCTCCAGGTGACGCTGGGCCGAGAAGCCGCGGGTCTCCTGGGTGTGCATCTCCAGGTTGAGCGTGAGGATCCGGCGGGCCGAGGTGTCGACCAAGGCGTCGCGCAGACCCGGCACCAGTAGGTGCGGCAACACCGAGGTGAACCAGGAGCCGGGCCCGAGGACCACCCACCCGGCCGCCCGCACCGCGGCCACCGCCTGGGCGTTGGCCGGTGGATCGGTGGGGTGCAGGGCGATCGAGCGGACTTGTCCCCCGGAGAGGGCCACCTGGTGCTGGCCCACGACGGTGACCGGCCCGCTGGCCCCGTCGTGATCGACTTGGGCGGTGATCTCCAGGGGCACCGCGGCCATCGGCAGCACTCGGCCGTGCGCATTCAGCAGCCGCCCGACGAGTTCCAGGCCGTGCACCGGATCCGGGTTCAGGTCCCAGAGGGCCGCGATCAGCAGATTGCCCAGGGCATGCCCGCCGAGCGGGCCGTTGCCGGAGAAGCGGTGCTGCAGCACATCGCGCCACTGGTGACCCCATTCGGTGTCATCGCAGAGCGCAGACAGCGCCATCCGCAGGTCCCCGGGCGGCAGCACCCCGAACTCCTCGCGCAGCCGGCCGCTGGAGCCGCCATTGTCGGCCACGGTGACCACCGCGGTGATGGCGTCGCTGACCAGGCGCAAGGCGGACAGCGAGGCGGACAGGCCGTGCCCGCCGCCGAGCGCGACGACCGCGGGGCCACTCATTCGCGCCCCAGGTCGCGGTGCACAACGAAGGTGGCCGACTGCTCGGAGGACAGACGCTCGCTGAGCTGTTCGGCGATGGCAACGGAGCGGTGCTTGCCGCCGGTGCAGCCGACCGCCACCGTGACATAGCTGCGGCCTTCGCGCTGGTAGCCCGCTGCCACCGTCTCCATCAGGGCGACCACCTGATCGAGGAATTCCCGGGCCCCGGGCTGGCCCAGGACATAGTTGGCCACCGGTTCCTCGATCCCGGTCAGCGGGCGCAACTCGGGCACCCAAAAAGGATTGGGCAGGAAGCGCAGATCGAAGACGAAATCCGCGTCCAGGGGGACGCCATACTTGAAGCCGAAGGAGAGCACCGCGAGCCGGGTGCGTTGCTCGCTGGTCCCGGAAAGCAGCTGGACCACCTTGCGGCTGAGCTGGTGGACGTTCAGGCCGCTGGTGTCGATGACGATGCTCGACCCGGCGCGCAACTCAGCGAGCATCTCCCGCTCCGCCTGAATGCCGTCAAGCAGTCGCCCCTCCCCCTGCAGCGGGTGCGGGCGGCGCACGCTTTCGAAGCGGCGCACGAGGGCTTCGTCCGTGGCGTCGAGGAAGACGATGTCCGGACGCGAGCCGCGCTCGCGCAACTGCGTGACCGCGTCGTTGAGCGACGAGAAGAAGTCCCGGGCGCGCACGTCCACCACCGCCGCCACCCGGGTATGGCGTCGCCCCCGGCTGGCGTGCTGGGCCAGGTCGACGAGGTTGAGGATCAGTTGGGGCGGGAGGTTGTCCACGACATACCAGCCCAAGTCCTCCATGACATTGGCGACGCTGGAGCGACCAGCGCCGCTCATGCCGCTGACGAGCACGAACTCGTTGTCCATGGCCCCGCGTGACCTCTTCCTTGCGCCCGGGTCCGGATGTCGTGCCTACCCTGTCATGCCCGGGGGCTCAGTCGAGGATCTCGCCCGTGGTCAGGTTGACGGCGGGCTGCTGGGCCTGCTGCGCGTGCAGGCGCTCGACGATGGTCGCGGCCAGCGCCGGGCCGATGCCGGGGACCTGCGCGATCTCCTCGGCGGTGGCCGCCCGGATCTTCTTCACCGAGCCGAAATGCCGCCGCAGGGCTGCCTGCCGGGTCTTGCCCAAACCCGGTATGCCGTCCAATCCGCTCACCGTCATCGCCTTGCTGCGCCGCTCCCGGTGGAAGGTGATGGCGAACCGGTGCGCCTCGTCACGCACCCGCTGCAGCAGATAGAGCCCCTCGCTGCCGCGCGGCAGGATGGCCGGGAAGTCCTCCCCGGGCAGCCAGACCTCTTCCAGGCGCTTGGCCAGGCCGACACAGGCGATGTCCACGATGCCGAGTTCGCGCAGTACCGCGGAGGCCGCGTTGACCTGGGGCAGACCACCGTCGACCACCAGCAGATTGGGCGGATAGGCGAATTTCTTGGGCCGGCCGTCTTCGCTCTCGTGGCGCTCCTCCAGATAGCGGCTGAATCGCCGAGTGAGCACCTCCCGCATGGCGGCCGTGTCGTCGACCTCTTCGCCGCGCACGATGAAGCGGCGATATTCGGATTTGCGAGCCAGGCCGTCCTCGAAGACCACCATCGAGGCGACCACATTCGTGCCCTGGACGTGGCTGACGTCGAAGCACTCGATGCGTAGCGGCGCCTGCTCCAGCCCCAGGTGTTCGGTGAGCTCCTCCAGGGCTTGGGCCCGGGCCGACAGGTCACCGGCGCGCGCCACCTTGTGCCGCGCCAGCGACTGGTCGGCATTGCGCTGCACCGTCTCCATCAGTGTCCGTTTGTCCCCGCGCTGGGGCACCCGCAGGGCCACCCGGGCACCCCGGATGCCGCCGAGTAGCTCGGCCATCGCCTCCGGCTCCGGCGGCAACACCGGTAGCAGGATCTCCCGAGGTATGCCGTCGGCGGACTCCCCGCCATACACCTGCAGGAGCAGTTGCTCCACGAGGTTCGGCACATCCTCGGCGTCCATCTCGGCCACCCAGCCGCGCTGGCCGCGGATCCGGCCGCCGCGCACATGGAAGACCTGAACCGCCATCTCGAGGCTGTCTTCTGCCACGGCGAATACATCGGCATCGGTGGCATCGCCGAAGACCACCGCAGAACGCTCCAAGGCCTTGGTCATCGCCCCGATGTCGTCGCGCAATTGAGCGGCTCGCTCGAAGTCCAGATCGGCCGCCGCCGCGCTCATCTGCGCGGTCTTGTCCTTGACGAAGCGCGCCGTGTTCCCGGCCATGAAGTCGCAGAAGTCCTCGGCGATCTGGCGATGGGTCTCTTCATCCACCCGGCCCACGCAGGGCGCGGAGCATTTGTCGATATAGCCGAGCAAGCAGGGCCGGCCGACCTGGCCGGCGCGTTTGAAGACTCCCGCGCTGCAGGTGCGCAGCGGGAAGACGCGCAACACCTGGTCGAGGGTCTCCCGGATCGCCCAGGCATGGGCATAGGGCCCGAAATAGCGAGTTCCGGGCTTCTTGGCCCCGCGCATCACCTGGGCGCGCGGGAACTCCTCCCCCATGGTCACCGCCAGGTAGGGATAGGACTTGTCGTCGCGGTATTTGACGTTGAACCGCGGGTCGAATTCCTTGATCCAGCTGTATTCCAGCTGCAGCGCCTCGACCTCGGTGGCCACCACCGTCCACTCGACGCTCGCGCCGGTGCGCACCATGGTCGAGGTACGCGGGTGCAGCGCGGAGACGTCTTGGAAGTAGCTCGACAGCCGGGCCCGCAGATTCTTCGCCTTGCCGACATAGATGACGCGACCGTGCGCGTCCCGGAATCGGTAGACGCCGGGATCGGTCGGGATCGAGCCCGGGGCCGGGCGATAGGTCGACGGATCGGGCACGTCACCGACTGTATGTCGTGCCTCCGACAGCCCCGGCAGCCACCTAGCTGATGCGCTGCCTAGCCGATGCGCAGGGTGTCCCCATCCACGGTGACCCGCTTGGCCGCGAGCGGCTCCGTCGCCGGCGCGGAAAGCACCGAGCCATCTTGTGCGGAGAAGGTGCTGCCGTGACAGGCACAGGTGATGACATTGTCGGCGACCGTGCTCACCAGGCAGCCCTCGTGCGTGCATACGGCGCTGAATGCCTGGTACTGCCCGGCCGCCGGCTGGGTGACCACGACCTTGGCCGACCCGAGGATGGTGCCCCCACCGACCGGCACCTGGCTGGCCGCAATGGTGGTCGCCGCGTCGGCGCCGCCCGAGGCGGTGGTGGCTGACGTGTCGGTGGTGCCGGACGTGTCGGCGGTGCCATCGCTGCCGCAGGCGGCCAGGGCGGCGACCAGCGCGCTGCCACCCAGCATGCTGCTGCTGATTACGACTCGCCGAGAACGCTCCGGCGTCTTATCCTGTGCGGTCATCCGGGAATCTCCTGTCGGAATTGGGCTCGCTGGACCCTAACCCGCGCCACTGAGACCACATACCAGCCCACAGAATGTCCGGATAACGAGATAGACACGGCACCGGCAAGGTGTGTCGCATCCGCGACATTTGACGCTACTGTGCGCATGCCCCGAGGGAATGACTCGGGGTCGGCGGATTAACTGCCGGTTCGTAATCCAGGAGGATCCCTGTGTCCCAGCGCTCCGCAGCGTCCATTGGCGCTTCCCTTCTCGTCGCCACCCTGGCCCTGACCGCCTGCGGCTCGCGTGGCGGCGACACCACCAGCTCGACCTCGGGCAGCACCGGCTCCGGTTCCGCCGCAGCTGGCACCAAGACCGCCAAGATCGGTGTCATCGCGCCGCTCTCCGGCGACCTGGCCGCCCTCGGCCTCGGCATCCAGAACTCCGTCGACCTGGCCATCAAGCAGGCCAACGACTCCAACGCCATTCCCGGCTGGAAGCTCGAACTCGCCGCGCAGGACGACCAGGCAACCGCCGATGTGGGCAAGAACGCTGCCACCAAGTTGGCGGGCGACAAGGACGTCATCGGCGTCGTCGGCACCCTGAACTCCAGCGTTTCCCTGCAGGTGCAGCCGGTCCTGGCCTCGGCCAATATCGTCCAGGTCTCGCCGGCGAACACCGGCGTCTCCCTGACCGCCGGTGAAGACGCGGCCAACCCCAAGCGCCCCTTCGCCACCTACTTCCGCACCTGCACCACGGACGCGGTTCAGGGCCCCTTCGCCGCGCGCTACCTCTTCGAGACCGCCGGCATCAAGGAGGTCGCGACCGTCCACGACAAGAAGGCCTATGGCCAGGGCCTGGTCGCGGCCTTCACCGCGGAGTTCGAGAAGCTCGGCGGCAAGATCGTAGCGGCCGAGACCATCAACCCCGACGAGGACAAGTACGACGCGGTCGTCTCGGCGATCAAGCCCAAGGCCCCCAAGGCCGTCTACTACGGCGGTGAATACCCCCAGGGTGCGCCGTTGAGCCAGCAGATGAAGGCCGCCGGCCTCAACATCCCGCTGATGGGTGGCGACGGCCTCTACGACGGCAAGTTCATCGAGCTGGCGGGCAGTGAGTCCGCGGGCGACCTGGCCACCTCCGTCGGTGCGCCGACCGATAGCACCGACGCCGGCAAGACCTTCCTCAAGCAGTATGAGGAGGCCGGCTACGACGACCCGTCCGCGGCATACGGCGGCTACTCCTATGACGCGGCGAATGCGATCATCAACGCGCTCAAGGTCTCCCTCAAGGATGCCTCCAGCGTGGAGGAGGCCCGCAAGGCCACCGTCGACGCGCTGGGCAAGGTCAGCTTCGACGGTGTCACCGGGAAGGTCGCCTTCGATGAGCTCGGCGACACCACCACCAAGGTGCTGACCGTCTACAAGGTCACCGACGGCGCCTGGAAGCCGGAGAACACCGCCGAATTCAAGTGATCGGCCCCGATCACCCATAGTCCGAGTGGAGGTCGGCGGGGAGGACCTGCTCCTCGCCGACCCTCCCCCGGACTCGGCGCTGTGCCTTCTCGTCCTCCCCGACCGCCCGCCCAAAGGAGGGTCCCGCCGGTGACCCAATTTCTGCAGCAGCTCGTCAACGGGCTGACCCTGGGTTCGCTCTATGCCCTGATCGCCGTCGGCTACACCGTGGTCTACGGCATCGTCCAGCTCATCAACTTCGCGCACGGCGAGATCTTCATGATCGGGGCCTTCGGCGCGCTGGCTACCTATCTGCTGCTCTTCCAAGGGCAGACCGCACTCTGGATCCTGCCGATCATGATGATCGGCGCGGTGCTCGCGTCCGTGGGCACCGCGGTGCTGATGGAACGCGTCGCCTATCGGCCCTTACGTAATGCGCCCAGGCTCGCCCCATTGATCACCGCCATCGGTATCTCCGTCTTCCTCCAGGAATTCGTCCGGCTCTTCTTCGACAAGATCCCCGGCACTGATTTCCCCTCGGCTAAGGCGAAGATCCCGTTCCCGCGGATCGACGGGGTCACCGGGCGCGCCTTCGAGGTCGGCGGGGTGACCATCCAGCGTCCTGCGCTCTTCACCATCGGCATGCTGCTGATGTGCGCGGGCGGCCTGTGGTGGTTCGTCAACCGGACCAAGACCGGCCGCGGTATGCAGGCCGTCTCCCAGGACCCGGACACCGCCCGGCTCATGGGCATCAATGTCGACCGGATCATCGTGGCGGCGTTCGCGGTCGGCGCGGCGCTGGCGGCGATCGCCGGGGTCGCCCAGGGCCTGCAAATCTCCAATGTGAACTTCAAAATGGGCTTTATCGCCGGGCTCAAGGCCTTCACGGCCGCGGTGCTCGGTGGCATCGGCAATATCCAGGGTGCGGTCGTCGGTGGGCTCGTCCTGGGCATCGCCGAATCCCTGGTCACTCAATACACCGCCCTGCTGCCCGGTCCGCTAGGTCAGTTCGGCGGAAGCTCCTGGAAGGACGTCTGGGCCTTCGCCCTGCTCATCATCGTCCTGGTCTTCCGGCCCCAGGGCCTCCTCGGCGCAAAGGTGGTCGACCGCGCATGATCTCGTTGCCCACCATGTCCGAAGAGGTGCGCGCCAAGCACGCGACCAAGGGGTGGCCGCTGGCCCTGCTGGGGTCGCTGCTGTTGCTGGCCTCCGGCTTGCTCTCCTGGAGCTACGACCCCAACATCCTCGGCGACATCTCGATCAGCCTCTGGCCGGTCACCCTGCAGTTGTTCGCGATGATCCTCGGCGCCGTCGCCGTGCTGCTGGTGCTGATGCACCGCGGGCCCCTGTCCCGCTTCGGCGGCTGGCTAGACACCGCGCTCGGTCTGCGGGCGCTGGGCACCGGCTCGGTGCTCGTCGTCGCCCTCTGCCTGATCGCCATCGCCTATGAAGCGGGCGGGCTGATCAATGTCAACCCCGGCGCGTGGGTCGCTCTGGCGGGCGCGGTCCTGCTCTGGCTCGGGGCGCGCTTCCTGCCCCAGCGTGAACTGGCCAACCTGGCCAAGGTCCGCGCGCATTCGGCGGTGGAAATCCTCACCATCGTGGTGCTCTTGGCCCTGGGGCTTTTCGGCGCCGCATATGTGCTGGACAAGGACGATCCGTGGGTCTTCGTCCTCTTCCTGGTGATGGCGGGCGTGCTTGCCCTGACCCTGGCGCGGACCGGCTTCTTCACCTGGTTCGGCCATGTGGCCCAGCGCCACCGCCATGTGCTGACCCTGGCCGCCTTCGTCGTCGCCTTTCTCTTCCCGTTCACCCAGGACGGCTCGGACGCGAATATGTCGATCGCCACCCAGGTGATCATCTTCGCGGCCACCGCGGTCGGCCTGAATATCGTCGTCGGCCTCGCCGGTCTGCTCGACCTGGGGTATATCGCCTTCCTCGGCTCCGGTGCATATGTCGCGGCGATGCTCTCCAGCGCCGCCTCGGCGACCATCGGCTGGAAGCCGCCATTCCTGGTGGTCATGCTGGTCGGTGCGTGTGCGGCGGCCACCCTGGGCCTGATCATCGGCTCGCCAACGCTGCGGGTTTCCGGTGACTATCTGGCCATCGTGACCCTGGCGTTCGGGGAGATCTTCCGGCTCTCGATGTTCAACCTCGACGGCAACAACGGGCCGGACCTGACCAATGGGCCCAACGGCATACCGGGCATCCCCGATCTGAAGCTGTTCGGCTTCAACTTCGGTGAGCCGCATACGATCCTGGGCTTCCGGTTGGGGCGCTTCAGCAACTACTACTTCATCCTGTTGCTGCTGATGGGCTTCATCATCCTGGTCTTCACCCGCCTCAACAACAGCCGCATCGGCCGTGGGTGGGTGGCGATCCGGGAGGACGAGCGGGCCGCGGAGGCCATGGGCGTCAACGTCTTCGGTCTCAAGCTGCTCGCCTTTGCCGGCGGGGCCTTCCTGGCCGGCCTGGCGGGGACGATCAAGGCCCATCAGGACACGGCCGTCTCCCCGGATCAGTACGTCTTCCTCGAGTCGGCCTTCCTGCTCGCGGCCGTGGTCCTTGGCGGTATGGGCACGGTCGCCGGTGTCCTCATCGGTGCCACCATCCTCAAGCTGCTGCCGGAGAAGCTGCGCTTCTTCAATGAATACCGGTTGCTGCTCTTCGGCCTGCTACTCGTGGTCATGATGCGCGTGCGTCCCGAGGGTCTGATCGCCAGCAAGCGTCGCCAACTGGAGTTCCACGAAGAGGACGAAGGGCTGGCGGTCGACATACAACAGGATCATTTGATCGACGCGAACCCAACCCCGGAGGCGGCCCGATGAGCACCGCGGTGTCTGACGGTCAGTTCGGACAGGTCAATGCCCCCCGCACCCAGGGTGCGCTGGTGATGGAAGCGCGCGGCGTGGTCATGCGCTTCGGCGGGCTGGTAGCCGTCAATAACGTCGACTTCGACGTGCACGAGGGTGAGATCGTCGGACTGATCGGGCCGAACGGCGCCGGCAAGACGACCTTCTTCAATTGTCTGACCGGGATGTACCAGCCGACCTCCGGCACGGTGCGGTTCTATGGCGAAACCTTGCCGCCCAAGCCGCGGGCGGTGGTCAAGGCCGGGATGGCGCGCACCTTCCAGAACATTCGGCTCTTCGGCAATATGACCGCGCTGGAGAATGTCATGGTGGGGCGTTATTGCCGCACCAGTTCCGGGGCGTTGACCACGATCCTGCACGGGCCGAAGTTCCGGCGCGAGGAGGTCGAGTCCCGCGAGCGGGCCAAGGAGTTGCTCGACTTCGTGGGCCTCGGGCGGAGTTCCGAGCTGCTAGCGCGCAATATGCCGTATGGCGATCAGCGCCGGCTGGAGATCGCGCGGGCGCTGGCCACCGATCCCAAGCTCCTGCTGCTGGACGAACCCACTGCGGGCATGAACCCGCAGGAGACCCTGCAGGCGATGGAGCTGATCTTCAAGATCCGGGACTCCGGCCTGGCCGTCGTGGTCATCGAGCACGACATGCGCTTCATCTTCCAGTTGTGCGACCGGGTGCTCTGTCTGGTGCGCGGTGAGCCGCTGATCTGGGGCACGCCCGGTGAGGTGCAGAGTGACCCCCGGGTAATCGAGGCCTATATCGGTGGCGATCTCGAGGACGAGGAAGAGGTGCAGGACGCGTGAGCGCCATGCTGGAGGTCACGGACCTCGAGGTCGCCTACGGCAAGATCAAGGCGGTCAAGGGGATCAGCTTCTCCGTCAATCAGGGCGAGGTAGTCACCCTCATCGGCACCAATGGCGCCGGCAAGACCACCACGTTGCGCACCATCTCGGGCTTGCTGCGCCCCTCGCAGGGCTCGGTGACCTTCGAGGGCAAGCGGATCGATCAAGTCCCAGCGCACGAGATCGTCAAGCTGGGACTGGCCCACTCCCCCGAGGGCCGGCGGATCTTCCCGCAGATGACGGTCAAGGAGAACCTGCTGCTGGGGGCCTTCACTCGCGGTGACAGTGAGATCGGCAAGGACCTGCAGACCGCATACGACCTCTTCCCGATCCTCGGGGAGCGGGCCATGCAGCCGGCCGGTACCTTCTCCGGTGGTGAGCAGCAGATGTTGGCGATGGGCCGGGCCATGATGAGCCGCCCGAAGCTGATGATGCTGGACGAACCGTCGATGGGTCTGTCCCCGCTGATGATGAAGCGGATCATGGCCACCGTGCGCACCCTGCAGGACCAGGGCACCACCATCCTCTTGGTGGAGCAGAACGCCCGGGCCGCCCTGCGGATCGCCACCAGGGGGTATGTCCTGGAGGTCGGCAAGATCGTCCTGGAGGGCACCGGCCGGGAACTGCTGACCAGCGACGCCGTCCGCAAGGCCTACCTCGGCGAAGACTGAGACCCGTCGTCGGCGACGACTCCGGGAGACGGGACGGTGAGGCACGAACCGGCCCGCCGATCAGAGCCTGGCACGCCCTCGGACCGTCGGGACGACGATGCCGGGAGATGGAGCGGCGAGGTACGAGCCGATCCACCGACCGGAGGAGGAGTCCCGGCCAAATAGCACTGTCGGTGGGGCCACATACGATTGAGGGGTGACCCCAGCTCCCCCCTCTCGGACGCCCCGCGGCGGCCGTCATCAGGACCTCCTTGTCGTTCGCGGTGCCCGCGAGCACAACCTCAAGGACGTCAGCGTCGAGTTGCCCCGCGATGCCCTCGTGGTGTTCACCGGGCTGTCCGGGTCCGGCAAGTCCTCACTCGCCTTCGACACCATCTTTGCCGAGGGCCAGCGCCGGTATGTCGAGTCGCTCTCGGCATATGCCCGGCAGTTCCTCGGCCAGATGGACAAGCCCGACGTCGACTTCATCGAGGGCCTCTCCCCCGCGGTCTCCATCGACCAGAAGTCGACCAACCGCAATCCGCGCTCCACGGTGGGGACGATCACCGAGGTCTACGACTACCTGCGGCTGCTCTTCGCGCGCGCCGGCCGGCCGCACTGCCCCATCTGCATGGAGCCGATCACCCGGCAGACCCCACAGCAGATCGTCGACCGCCTGCTGGAACTGCCGGATGGCACTCGGTTCCAGGTGCTGGCGCCGGTGGTGCGGGCCCGCAAGGGTGAGTTCGTCGACCTCTTCGCCGACCTGCAGACCAAGGGGTATGCCCGGGCCCGGGTCGATGGCGCGGTGGTCTCCCTCACCGAGCCCCCGGCGCTGGAGAAGCAGGTCAAGCACACCATTGAGGTGGTCATCGACCGGCTCGTCGCGCGCACCGGTGAGGGTGGCCGGGCGGCCAAGCAGCGCCTCACCGACTCGGTGGAGACCGCCCTCTCCCTGGCCGGCGGCGTGGTCCTCATCGACTTCGTCGACCTGCCCGAGGATGATCAGGAACGCGAACGCCGGTTCAGCGAAAAGATGGCCTGCCCCAACGACCATCCGCTGTCGATCGATGAGATCGAGCCGCGCTCGTTCTCGTTCAACAGCCCCTTCGGTGCCTGCCCCAAATGCACCGGCATCGGCGTGGAGCTCGAGGTGGACCCCGAGCTGATCGTCCCCGACGACGACCTCTCCCTCGCCGGCGGAGCTATCGCCCCCTGGGGCCAGGGCAGCGGCTCCGCGGACTACTTCCAACGGGTGCTCAAAGCCCTGGCCGAAGACCTCGGGTTCAGCATGGACACCCCCTGGCGGGCACTGCCCGAGCGGGCCAAGCAGGCGGTGCTGTACGGCCGCGACCACAAGGTGCACGTGCGCTACCGCAACCGCTACGGCCGGGAGCGTTCCTACAGCACGGGCTTCGAGGGCGCGGTGCCCTTCATCAAGCGCCGGCATGCGGAGACCGAGTCCGAATGGAGCCGGGAGCGGTATGAGGGCTATATGCGCGAGGTCCCGTGCCCCGCATGTCGCGGCACCCGGCTCAAGCCAGAGACCCTGGCGGTCACCATCGGCGGCCACAGCATCGCCGCGGTGGCCGCGCTCTCGATCCGAGAGGCCGCCGGCTTCCTGGAGACGGTGGACTTCACCGAGCGGGAACGAGCGATCGCCGAGCGCGTGATCAAGGAGATCAACGCCCGGCTCGGCTTCCTCCTCGACGTCGGACTGGACTATCTGAGCCTGGATCGGGCGGCGGGGACGCTTTCCGGTGGCGAGGCCCAGCGCATCCGCCTGGCGACCCAGATCGGCTCCGGTCTGGTCGGGGTGCTCTATGTCCTTGATGAGCCGTCGATTGGGCTGCACCAGCGCGACAACCACCGCCTGATCGAGACGCTGGTGCGGCTGCGGGATCTGGGCAACACCCTGATCGTGGTCGAGCACGACGAGGACACCATCGCCACCGCGGACTGGGTCGTCGACATCGGCCCGGGCGCCGGCGAGCACGGCGGCCATGTCGTGCATTCCGGGCCGGTCAAGGAGTTGCTGTCCCACAAGCATTCGCTCACCGGCAAATATCTCTCCGGCCGGGAGCAGATCCCAATGCCCGAGCAGCGTCGCCCGGTCGATCGCGACCGGATGGTCAGGGTCGTGGGCGCTAAGGAGCACAACCTCCACGACGTCTCGGTGTCCTTCCCACTGGGCACCTTCATCGCGGTCACCGGGGTCTCCGGCTCGGGGAAGTCCACGCTGGTCAACGACATCCTCTACAGCGTGCTGG
Source organism: uncultured Nostocoides sp. (assembly GCA_936931335.1). GTDB lineage: Bacteria > Actinomycetota > Actinomycetes > Actinomycetales > Dermatophilaceae > Nostocoides_A. Next base: position 15,501 of record CAKZIH010000271.1, read on the forward strand.
CCAACAAGCTGAATGGCGCCCGGCACGTGCCCGGCCGGCACAAGTCGGTCACTGGGCTGGAGCACTTGGACAAGGTGGTGCACGTCGATCAGAGCCCGATCGGTCGTACCCCGCGCAGCAATCCGGCGACCTACACCGGCGTCTTCGATCACGTACGCAAGCTGTTCGCGACGACCACCGAGGCCAAGATCCGCGGCTACCAGCAGGGCCGGTTCTCGTTCAACGTCAAGGGCGGGCGCTGCGAGGCCTGTTCCGGCGACGGCACCATCAAGATCGAGATGAACTTCTTGCCGGACGTCTATGTCCCGTGCGAGGTCTGCCACGGGGCCCGGTACAACCGGGAGACGCTCGAGGTGCACTTCAAGGACAAGACCATCGCGGACGTCTTGAATATGCCGATCGAGGAGGCCCAGGACTTCTTCGCGGCGATCCCGGCGATCGCCCGGCATATGACCACACTCAATGCGGTGGGCTTGGGGTATGTACGTCTCGGCCAACCGGCGACCACGCTCTCCGGTGGCGAGGCGCAGCGGGTGAAGCTGGCCTCGGAGCTGCAGAAGCGGTCCACCGGCCGGACCATCTATGTGCTGGACGAGCCCACCACCGGTCTGCACTTCGAGGACATCCGCAAGCTGCTGATCGTGCTGCAAGGTCTGGTGGACAAGGGCAATACGGTGATCGTCATCGAGCACAACCTCGATGTGATCAAGAACGCCGACTGGATCATCGACATGGGCCCCGAAGGTGGGTCTGGCGGTGGCCGGGTGGTCGCCGAGGGAACGCCGGAGCAGGTCGCTGCGAACCCGGACAGTCATACCGGACGCTTCCTCGCGCCACTGTTGGAGCGGGCCGGAACCGCCGCACCCCGGCCGTCCACCAGTCGGGCCGGCAGCCGCGGGACGGCGCGCAAGACCACCACCAAGACCGCAGCGGCCACCACAACGACTACCAAGACCACGGCCCCCAAGGCGGCGACGACCACCAAGGCCACCGTGTCCAAGGCGGCTGCCGCCGCCGCCCGGCGTGCCCGCAAGGCCGGCTGAGAGGAGAAGCGATGTCCGCGGCATACGACGGCAAGGTGACCCCGGGTGGGCCCTGGCAGACCCGGGAACTCGGGGAGCTGACCATCCGCAAGATGTCGGTCTCGCAGATGGACAACAATGTCTACCTGCTGAGCGCGCCCGATGGCACCCAGGTGCTCATCGACGCGGCCGACGACGTGGATCGGTGCATGGAACTCATCGACGCCGGCTCCGGCCGGCTCGACGCGATCGTCACCACCCATTCGCACTGGGACCATGTGCGCGCCCTCGCCGAACTCGTCGAGCGCACCGGGGCCCGGACGTATGCCGGCGCGGACGACGCCGACGACATCCCGGCGGCCACGGATGTCCGGCTGACGCAAGGCGACCGGGTCGAGGTCGGCCCGATCACGCTCGCGGTGAGCTACCTGCGCGGGCATACCCCCGGTAGCGTCGCGCTGGCCTACACCGATCCGACGGACGAGGGCCGGGTCCACCTGTTCACCGGGGACACCCTCTTCCCCGGTGGCCTCGGCAACACCAAGCAGCCCGGCCAGGACTTCGATTCGCTGTATGCCGATGTCACCCAGCGCATCTTCGACGTCTATGACGACCGGACCCACGTCTACCCCGGTCACGGCGACGACACCGACCTGGGCACCGAGCGCCCGCACTTGGCCGAATGGCGCGAACGGGGCTGGTGACTCCCCCGCCGCCCTGAGGACCTAGGCTGCCGCGGTGACCCGTGGCATCGACCGGCTTCCCGCCCCGGTACTCGTGCTGGGCGGGATTGTCTCGGTGCAGTTCGGCGGGGCCATCGCCCAGACCCTGGTACCGGTGCTCGGCGCCGGTGGCGCCGTAGTGATGCGGCTGCTCTTCGCCGCCCTCGTCCTGTATGCCGTGGTGCGCCCCCGCCTGCGCGGCCACGACGCCACGGCCTGGCGCACCGTGATCGCCTTCGGCCTGGCGTTGGGGCTGATGAACTTCACCTTCTACGGCTCGCTTGCCCACCTGCCGATCGGGGTGGCCGTGACCATCGAGTTTCTCGGGCCGCTGCTGCTGGCCGCCAGCTTGTCGCGCCGCACGGTGGACCTGCTCGCGGTCGCGGCCGCGGGGCTGGGCGTGGTCCTGATCTCGCAGGCACGGCATACGGCCCTGGGCGATCTGGAGTGGACGGGCATCCTGTTGGCGCTCACCGCGGGGGCGTGCTGGGCGGCATACATCGTGCTCTCGGGGCGCACCGGACGCAGCTTCCCGCAACTCGACGGGTTGGCCATCGCCATGGTGGTCGCCTCGATGGCCACCCTCCCGGCCGGCATCGGCAGCATCGGTGACTGGACGCCTGCCCTGGTGGCCAAGGGCATGGGGATCGCCCTACTCTCCTCGCTGCTGCCCTACTCGCTGGAGTTGCTGGCGCTGCGCCGGATGACGGCCCAGGTCTTCGGCACCATGCTCAGCCTGGAGCCCGCCTGTGCGGCGCTGGCCGGGTTGCTCATCCTCGGTCAACGCCTCAATGTGGAACAGCTGGCCGGGATGGCCCTGGTGGTCGGGGCCAGCGTGCTCGTTCTCGGTTTCGGCCGCTCCGCCGCTGAGCCCGAGCACGCCGCCCCCCAGGACGGACCGACTGCGCCCTAGTGGCCGAGGCGGGTGGTGTCGTCCTGGATGCCGAGCTCCGCATCGCGGCGCGACTTCCACAGGCTGGCCACGGTCGTCACGCCGAGGATCACCACGATGGCGCCGAGCGATACCGAGATCGGGATCTCCGGGACGTGAACCGGCTCGCCGCCGTTGATGAAGGGCACCGAGTTCTCGTGCAGAGCGTGTAGCAGCAGCTTCACACCGATGAAGGCCAGCAGCACGGCCAGACCGATGCTGAGGTAGACCAACTTCTGCAGTAGGCCGCCGAGCAGGAAGTAGAGCTGGCGCAGACCCATGAGCGCGAACAGGTTGGCGACCAGGACGATATACGGCTCCTTGGTCAGGCCATAGATCGCGGGGATGGAGTCGAGCGCGAAGAGCAGGTCGGTGGTTCCCAGGGCGAGGATGACGAAGAGCATGGGGGTCGCGACCCGCTTGCCGGACACCCGGGCGATGAGCCTCGTGCCCTGGAACT
>CAKZIH010000272.1 GCA_936931335.1 uncultured Nostocoides sp.
TTGCGCGCGTTCACGGCCCCCAACCTAGCCCGGCTTGCGCCGCGAAGCGTGCCCGGGCGCGATTCAGGCGAAGACCACCCATACCGCGGTGAGGGTGATCTGCAGCAGGGCGAGCGGGATGAGCGTCACCCAGGCGAAGCGCTGCAATTGGTCCTCGCGCAGGCGCGGCCAGGACACCCGCACCCAGATCAGCACGATCGCGACCGCGAAACCCTTGAGCAGGGTCCACAGCCACCCCAGCGCCTCATCGAATGGACCGCGCCAGCCGCCCAGGTAGAGCACGGTGAAGAGCAGGGACATGACGACCAGGCCGGCATACTCGCTGAGCAGGAAGAGCGCGAAACGCAGGCCGGTGTATTCGGTATACGGACCGAAGACGATCTCGGCGTCGGCGACCGGCATATCGAAGGGCGGGCGTTGCAGCTCCGCGACCGCGGCGGTCAGGAAGATCAGCGCCCCGGGCAACTGCCAGAGCAACCACCACGGCGACCACGCCTCCACGATTCCGCCGAGCGAGAGGGTGCCGGCGGCCAGGGCCACCGAGGCCACCGCGAGCACTATCGGCAGTTCGTATGCCAGCAACTGCGCCGCCGAGCGCATGGCCCCGACCAGGGCGTATTTATTGGCGCTGGCCCAGCCGGCCATCAGCGTACCCAGGACGCCAATGCTGGTCGCCGCCAACACGAAGACAACGCTCGCCGGCACCTGGGCGGCGGCCACGCCGGGATGGATCGGGATGGCCGCGAGCGCGAGCAGATAGGGCACCAGGGCGATCGCCGGAGCGAGCTTGAACACCCGTTTGTCGGCCGCCGCCGGGACCAGGTCCTGCTTCTGGACGAACTTGGCGCCGTCGGCGACCAACTGCGCCCAGCCGTGGAAGGCACCGGCATACATCGGGCCCAGGCGACCCTGCATATGCGCCATCACCTTGTGCTCGGCATAGCCGACGACGAGCGGCAGGACGAGCAGCGCGGCGAGCGCGGACGCCGCGCTCAGGGTCACCTCGAGCGGGCTCACCGCGGTCCCCAACCCGCCGGCGGCGCGCCGGGCGGCTGCATCTTGCGCCGGCCCGGGCCGCCGTCGTGTGGCTGGCCGGGTTCCTTGGCGCCGGGCCAGTCCTTGCTCACTCGGGCAGCGAGCACGAAGCCCTTGCGCAACGGGTGGCCCGCGAAGCCGTCCGGCAGCAGCAGGGGCCGCACGCCGAGGTCCGTATGGTCGGCAAAACCCTCGACGTCCACACCGAACATCTCGTGCGTTTCGCGCTCGTGCCAGGCGGCGCCGGCGAAGATGCCGGTCAGGCTGGGTAGCGCGCTGCCCTCGGGCAGGCGCATAGTCAGCAGCAGCGCGCGCAGCGCCCGCGGCCGGGTGACATCCATCAGGTGGAGCACGATGTCGAGGCCGGCGGGGTCCGCGTCGCTCTGGTCGACCGCGGTCAACCAGTCGAAGAAGTGGTAGCCGGCGGCGCGGGCGGCATCGGCGGCGCCCACCCACTCGGCAGGCGAGACCTCGCGACGCTCCAGCTCCACAGCGTTCACCCTAGCCAGCCGCGGGCCAACCCCGACATTGGCGTTCTGGGCCCCAGACGTATGCCGTCGTCCCCGACCTCCAGCACGCCGCAGACCAGGCTGCCGTCCTGCGCCGGTATGTCGAGTTGGCCGGTCACCTCGAGCGCCGACAGGGCCGCGTCGAGCGCCTGCGGGGACGCGACGAGCAGCACGCTCTCGCCGCGGTAGAGGTCGGCGATGGCCCGGATGGCCTCGGCCAAGTCCGCATCGTCGCCCCCGGGTGTCCGATCCCCGGGGTGGCCGCCCGCAGCGGCTGGCAACCCGGGGAGGGTCGCCACGTCCATACCGAGGGCGTCGGCGACCATCGCGGCGCTCGGCCCCGCGGGTCCTGCAGATCCCGCGAAGACGGCCGCGATCCGGGCCGAACGCAGGCCCATACCCAGCTCACGGGCCGAACGCGCCTCCCCCGGCCGCGCCAGGATCAGGGTCGCCGGACAGTGCAAGGACATGGCCGGAGTCTGTCAGCGAGATCACCCCGGCGGTGGTTACCGGTCGGTAGCCGCGGTGGGCGCCCATCCGCTAAGTTGGCAGCACCAAAGTTGTCGCGTCCCCCGGCGCCGTATCAGCGAAAGCACGTCTATGCTTCTCCTCCCTTTGCGCCGCGGGATCCTGGCGCTGCTGCTCGCTCTGGCCACCCTCTGCGCCGCGGCCGCCCCCACCTGGGCCGCGGACACCAAGCCCCCGACCGCGCCGACCTCCCTGACGGCGGCCCCCGCCACCACCAGCGTCTCGCTGGCCTGGGGCGCGGCCAAGGACAATGTCGGCGTCAAGCGGTATGCCGTTTCCCTCGCCGGCCAGGTGAAGTTCACCACCGCGCGCAGCATGACGATCACCGGCCTGACGGCCAACACCGCCTATACGGCCGGGGTCCGGGCGTATGACGCCGCCGGCAACCAGTCCCTGCCCGCCAAGGTGAGCTTCCGGACCAAGGCGCTGACTCCGCCCGCGGACACCCAGGCGCCGACCGCACCGGGCAACCCCACGGTGAATGCCCTCACCCCCACCTCGGCCGAGCTCACCTGGACCGCGTCCAGCGACAATGTGGGGGTCACCGCATACGACGTGAGCGGCGGGCCGGCCGCGATCCGTGTCACCGGCACCACCGCGAGCCTGACCGGGCTGACCGAAAAGACCAGCTACACCCTCGCGATCACCGCCCGCGATGCCGCCGGCAATATCTCCGGCGCGAGCACGTTGACGCTGACCACCCCGGCACTACCGGACATCACCGCCCCGAACGCCCCGACCGGCCTGCAGGCCACCTCGGTCACCGAGAGCGAGATCGTCTTGGGCTGGGGGGCCGCCAGCGACAACGTCGGCGTGGTCGGCTATGAGGTCAGCGGCGCCGGCGCCGTGGTGAGCACCACGCAGACCTCCGCCACGCTGAGCGACCTGACCCCGGCCACCGAGTACACCCTTGCGGTGACCGCCCGCGACGCCGCGGGCAATATCTCCCCGGCCGCCACGCTCACGGTGACGACGGCGACCGCCATGCCGCCGGCCGCCCGGACCGGCCTGCGCACCGCCAGTGTCACCGCGGACGAGGCCCGCCTGGCCTGGGATGCCCCCACCGACGCCGTCGATCACTACACGATCACCGCGGGTGAGCGCACCTGGACCGTCACCGGGCCGGAGGCAACGCTCGACGGGTTGAGCCCGGACACGGCATACCGGGTGCAGGTGCGCGCCGCCAACCGCTTCGGTGGGGAATCGGAGCCGGTGGAGATCCGCTTCCGGACCAAGGACGGGGCGGCATACCTGCACGGAAATCTCGCCTGGTTCAGCGTGAAGTCCCGGCCGGAACTGGTCACCGAAGCCCTCGCGTCCCCGCTTGTCGACGGCCTGTCGGTCTATGCCCGGTGGAGTGATGTAACCAGCGACGGGGTGACCTTCGACTTCAGCGGTTTCGACCGGGCAGCCGCCGCCGCAGCCGCGGCCGGCAAGCCCTGGGCCGGGATGGTCGTCCTCGGACACCGGGACAACGGCCTCCCGGCCTACATCAAGACCGGCCTGCCCGAGCAGGAGTGGATCACCGCCCCGGACGCGGCCACCGGCACGGACTACACCTTCCCGGTCTTCTGGTCGAGCTTCGCCCGCACCGAGGCCGAACGAATGCAGCAACTGCTCGCCGACCGCTACAGCGCCGACCCCAACCTGGTCCAGTGGCGGGTCAGCGGCCTGTGGCGCAACAACTCCGAGCCGTGGCTGATGGGCGGCGTCACCGGCCGCGCGCAGTGGCTGGAGAAGTACCGCGCGCTGACCAATAACCCCAAGGCCCCGTTCGCCGAGGTCCAGGCGGCCTATGACAGCTACGAGCGCGGCCTGTGGGACACCGCGGCGGCCATGTGGCCAAGTCGGATCCGCCTCGGGATGGCGGCCGGCGACGCCTTCGCCGATGTCGATCTCACCCGCGCCGAGTCCGACCCGGCCCGCCACCCGCGTCGCCTTGCCAACTGGAGCTGGGCGCGCGAGCGGTACGGCAACCGTGCCCTGCTGCAGTTCAACGGCATGAACGCCGGCGCCGGCGGCTCCGGGTATGGCGCCTGGCTGGCCAATGCCTTCGGTCCGAATGGCGTCTCCCCCGGCCACATCGGCGGCCAGCCGGTTGGCGGCGTGGTCGTCGACGGCCGGATGACGACCGAGTCCTGGCGGGAGATGGCGCTGCGGCTGGTGGAGCGCGGCAGCGACTACTGCGAGTTCTATGGCCAGGACGTCGTGGCCGCCATTCGCGCAACGGACGACCAGGGGATGCACATGCGCCAAACCCTGGAGATGGTGCAGCAGCGCTGGGCCAATTGGGCACCCGGTAACCGCCCGATCCCCCGGTCCACTCGCTGACCGGGGACCCGGCCGCTCTTGAGGCCTGCCTACGATTGACGTATGTCGGTTACCCCCACCCAACTGCAGCGCGTCGTCATCCGGTTCGCCGGGGACTCCGGCGACGGGATGCAGCTGACCGGCGACCGGTTCACCGCGGAAACCGCGGCCCTGGGCAACGACCTGTCCACGCTGCCCAATTTCCCCGCGGAGATTCGGGCTCCCCAGGGCACGCTGCCCGGGGTCTCCAGCTTCCAATTGCACTTCGCCGATCACGATGTGCTCACCCCCGGGGACGCCCCCGATGTGCTGGTCGCGATGAACCCGGCTGCGCTCAGGGCCAACCTGCGCGACCTCCCCCGCGGGGCGACGATCATCGCCGACTCCGACGAGTTCTCGACGCGCAATCTGACCAAGGTCGGCTATCCGAGCAATCCGCTCGAGGACGGCTCGCTGGACTCCTGGCATCTGCACGCGCTGCCGCTGACGAGTATCACGGTGGAGGCGCTCGCGGACTTCCCGTCGCTGACGCGCAAGGAGAAGGAGCGGGCGAAGAATATGTTCGCCCTGGGCCTGCTATCGTGGATGTACTCCCGGCCCACCACCAGCACCCGCGCCTTCCTGCAGAGCAAGTTCGGCGCCAAGCCGCAGATCCTCGGCGCCAACTTGGCCGCGCTCGACGCGGGCTGGAACTACGGCGAGACCAGCGAGGACTTCGTCTCCGCATACGAGATCAAGCCGGCACCGATGGTCGCCGGCAGCTACCGCAATATCACCGGCAACACCGCGCTGGCATACGGCCTGGTGGCCGCGGCGCACCGCGCCGGCCTGCAGCTGGTGCTGGGTTCCTATCCGATCACCCCGGCCTCGGACATCCTGCATACCCTCTCCGGGCTCAAGCGGTATGGCGTGATGACCCTCCAGGCCGAGGACGAGATCGCTGGCATCGGCATCGCGCTCGGCGCTGCCTTCGGCGGCAAGCTCGGGGTCACCTCGACCTCCGGCCCGGGGGTCGCCCTGAAGTCGGAAACCATCGGGCTGGCGGTTTCCCTGGAGTTGCCGCTGGTGATCGTGGACGTCCAGCGCGGCGGGCCCTCGACGGGGCTGCCCACCAAGACCGAGCAGGCCGACCTGCTGCAGGCGATGTTTGGGCGCAATGGCGAGGCGCCGGTGCCGATCGTCGCGCCGAGCACGGCCACCGACTGCTTCGATGCGGCGATCGAGGCGGTGCGGATCGCGGTCACCTATCGCACCCCGGTCTTCCTGCTCTCCGATGGCTATCTGGCGAACGGCAGCGAGCCCTGGGCCCTGCCGGAGATTGCCGATCTGCCCGATCTGCGGGTGGATTTCGCGTCCGGTCCCAATGCCACGGATGCCAAGGGTGAGCCAGTCTTCCAGCCGTTCGTCCGGGATCCGCAGACCCTGGCCCGGCCGTGGGCGATCCCCGGCACGCCCGGGCTGGAGCATCGCATCGGCGGCATCGAGAAGGCCGATATCACCGGTGACATCTCTTATGACCCGGACAACCACGAAAAGATGACCCGCCTGCGGCAGGCCAAGGTGGACGGCATCACCGTCCCCGACCTCGAGGTCGACGACCCGAACGGGGACGCGGAACTGCTGGTGATCGGGTGGGGATCGACATACGGGCCGATCGCCGCGGCGGCGCGCTCGGCCCGCGCGGAGGGGATCGCGGTGGCCACCGCGCACCTGCGCCACCTCAACCCCTTCCCCGCCAACACCGGCGAGGTGCTCAAGGCATACCGGCGGGTGCTGGTGCCGGAGATGAACTCCGGCCAGTTGGCGCTGCTGCTGCGGGCGAAGTATCTCGTTGACGCGCAGTCGTATTCGCGGGTTCGCGGGCTGCCGTTCACCACCACCGAGCTGGCCGAGGTCATCCGGGCGACTATCCGGGACTGACCTGCGGGGCAGACCGGGGCGCTTAGGCGGGCGGCGCCACCAGCGGCCGGGTGAGATCCTCGGCGCTGGCGGTGCGGTGACCGGCATACCGGGCCGGGATGGACTCACCGAGGCGCTCGCTGGCGATCTTTTCTTGCAATTTGAGAATGCCGTGCAGCAGTGCCTCGGGACGCGGCGGGCAGCCGGGGACATAGACGTCCACCGGAATGATGGTGTCGACGCCCTTGGTCACCGAATACGAATCCCAGTACGGCCCACCGGAATTGGAGCAGGCGCCGAAGGAGATGACGTACTTGGGCTCGGGCATCTGGTCGTAGAGGCGGCGCACGGCCGGGGCCATCTTGTCGGTAACCGTGCCGGAGACCACCATGAGATCGGCCTGGCGCGGCCCGGGTGCCAGCGGGACGACCCCCAGCCGCATGAAGTCGTGTCGGCCCATCGAGGCGGCGATGAATTCGATCGCACAGCACGCCAGCCCGAAGTTGAAGACCCAGAGCGAGTAGCGCCGGCCCCAGTTGAGCACCAGACGCATCGGCTTCGGCGCGTGCGCAGCCACCGGTCCGACGCGCGGGGTGGGCAGGTCGACGGCCATACCGTCAGCCTAACCGTGGCCGGTTCGGCGCCAGCGCAACCGTCAACTCCACCGCAGCCAGTCAGCTCCAGCGCAGCAGCCCGCGCCGCAGCGCGTGCACCAAGCCGACCAGGATGATGGTGATGAAGATCCCCATCTCCACCAGCGAGGTGCGCCCCAACCCGGTGCGCAGCACCAACGCCCACGGGAAGAGATAGACCGCGTCCACCGCAAAGATCACATAGAGGAAGGCGTAGGCCAGATAACGCACCTGGGTCTGCGCCCAGTCGCGGCCCACCGGATCCACCCCGGACTCGTAGGTGGTCAGCGCCGCCGCCGGCGCGCCATAGGGCGCCAGCAGCCGGCGCGCCACCATGGCGGCGACGAAAAGCAGGACGCCGGCCAGCAACACCGCGGCGACCACGACATACGGCTGCATGGCGCCAGGGTAATGGGGTCAGCGTAACGGGGCCAGGCATAACCGGGTCCGGCACAGCCGCGCCGACCCGGCCCGGTGCCCGTATCCCGACCGCCGATCGGGGGCGCTGGCCAGGCGACATACGATGGAAGACGGCCCGCATACCGGGTCATTCGAGGAGATGAGATGGCCGTCCCGCACCTGTCCACCGCGTCCGCGCCCCACGCCCTGACCGATCTCGGTATGCCGTCGGCGCGCGGCCTGGAGTCCGTCCCCCGGCTCGCGGAGGGCGCCAAACAGACCAAGAAGGACTTCACCTCCGATCAGGAGGTGCGCTGGTGTCCCGGCTGCGGGGACTACATCATCCTCAACGCCGTGCAGTCTTTCCTGCCCGAGCTGGGGTTGCGCAAGGAGAACATGGTGTTCATCTCGGGGATCGGCTGCGCCAGCCGCTTCCCGTACTACCTGGACACCTACGGCATGCACTCGATCCACGGGCGCGCCCCGTCGATCGCCACCGGGCTGGCCACGGCCCGCCCGGACCTGTCGGTATGGGTGATCACCGGCGACGGCGACGCCCTCTCGATCGGCGGCAACCACCTCATTCATGCGCTGCGCCGCAACGTCAACATGACGATCCTGCTGTTCAACAACCGGATCTACGGGCTGACCAAGGGCCAGTACTCCCCGACCAGCGAGCAGGGCAAGATCACCAAGTCCACCCCCGTGGGCTCGGTGGATGTGCCCTTCAACCCGGTTTCCCTGGCCCTGGGCGCGGAGGCCTCTTTCGTGGCCCGCAGCCTGGACAACGACCGCAAGCATCTGACCGAGATCCTGCGCGCGGCCGCGGCGCATCGGGGCACCGCGCTGGTGGAGATCTATCAGAACTGCCCGATCTTCAATGACGGCGCCTTCGACGCGATCAAGGACCGCGACCAGCAGCAGGCGCGGTTGATCCACCTCGTGCATGGCGAACCGGTCACCGTCGGCGCCGACGAGGCCCGCCAGGTGTTGGTACGCGACGCCCGCGGCGGTATGTCGTTCGTCCCCGCCACCGAGGTGGCCCTGGACGCCCCGCAGGTCGTCGTTCACGATGCCCACGCGCCCGACCCGGCGCAGGCGTTCGCGATCAGCCGTCTGGACGATCCGTCGATGACCCACGTCCCGATGGGGATTTTCCGCCAGATCGAGCGGCCCACCTATGACGACCTGGTGCGCGCCCAGATCGACGCGGCCGTGGCCACCGCCGGGCAGCCCGCCACCGACGCGGACCTGGCCACCCTGCTCGCCGGCAAGGACACCTGGACCGTCGCGTGAGGGGCGATCCGCCCCAGGCGGACGCCACTGGCCCGATCCCGGCGGACTCCACGCCGCCCGGCCAGCTCGAGGTGTCCGAGGCACCCGCAGTGGCGGACGCCGCGGGGGCGAGGGAGGCGGCGCGCGCCGCAGTCGATGCCGCCCAGGTGCGCCGGGGCACGATCCTCGGGCTCGCGGCATACGGGCTGTGGGGGCTCTTCCCGCTCTACTTCCACGCCCTGGATCGCGCCGGTGCCTGGGAGATCCTGGCCCACCGGATCCTGTGGACGATGGTGCTCTGCCTGCTGGTGCTCGCGGTGCGGCGCGACTGGGCGTGGCTGCGCGGTGTGCTGCGCTCCCGTTCGCTGCTGGTCGGGCTGAGCACCGCGGCCGTGGTGATCGCCATGAACTGGGTGCTCTATGTGCTCGCGGTGATCTCCGGGCATACCTATGAGGCGGCGCTGGGCTACTTCCTCAACCCGATCTTCACGGTGGCGCTGGGGGTGATCGTGCTCGGCGAGCGATTGCGCCGACTGCAGTGGCTCGGGGTGGCTACCGGGGCCGCCGCGGCGCTCTTCCTCGCCGTGGCCGGTGGGAAACCGCCGTGGATCGCCCTCGGATTGGCGACCACCTTCTCCCTCTACAGCCTGCTCAAAAAGCGGGTCGGGGCCACCCTGCAACCGTGGCATTCGCTCTTTGCGGAGACCGCCGTGCTCACCCCGATCGCCATGGTGATCGTCGCCCTGGTGATCCGGGCGGGGGATGCCACCTACGGCTCGAGCCCGGGGCAGACGGTGTTGCTGAGCGTCTCCGGCGTCGTCACGGCGATCCCGCTGCTCCTCTTCGCTGGCGCGGCGCAGCGGGTGCCGCTGGTGACCATCGGGCTGATCCAGTTCATGACTCCGGTGATGCAACTGCTCGTCGCGGTGGTGTTGCTGCACGAACACGTCGACGCGACGTTGTGGGTAGGTTTCGCCATCGTGTGGGTGGCGCTCGTGCTGCTCACCGTGGACTCGATCTGGGTCGCCCGACGCGGGCGGGTTCAGGCCGCCCGGGCACGTTAAGGCATGGCTTGCCTAACCGCGCATGGCCGGCCGAATCGGTGACAATCTCCCGGTGAGTGGCACCCGGACCGATCTGACCAAGTTCGCCTGGTTGTCCATCGCGGCGGCGGTGGCGACGATCGCGCTGAAGTTCGGCGCGTACACCCTCACCGGATCGGTCGGTCTGCTTTCCGATGCCGCCGAATCGATCGTCAACCTGGTCGCCGCCTTCGTCGCGCTGATCGCGCTGCATGTCGCCTCCCGCCCGGCCGACGAGAGCCACCATTTTGGCCATTCCAAGGCCGAATACTTCTCGGCGGCGGTCGAGGGGATCATGATCTTCATCGCCGCGGTCTTCATCCTGATGTCCTCGGTGCAGCGCTTCCTGCATCCGCAGGAACTCGAGAATGTCGGGGTCGGCCTCGCGGTCTCGGTCGTCGCCTCGGTGCTCAACGGCCTGGTCTCCATGGTCCTGTTGCGGGCCGGGCGCAAGCACAACTCCATCACCCTGGTCGCCGACGGCAAGCACCTGCTCACCGACGTATGGACGTCCGTCGGCGTGGTCGTCGGGGTGCTCTTGGTGGCGCTGACCGGGTGGATCCGTCTGGATGCGGTCATCGCGTTCCTAGTGGGCTGCAACATCATCTGGACCGGCTGGCATCTGGTCCGGCAGTCGGTCGACGGGCTGATGGACAAGACGATCGACGACGAGCGTCAGCAGCAGATCACCACGGTGCTGGCGCGCCATACCGGCCCCGAGGTGGACTACCACCACCTGCGCACCCGCGAGGCGGGGCACAAGATCTTCGCGTCGGTGCACCTGCTGGTGCCGGGTTCGTGGTCGGTGCAGGCCGGGCACGACTTGGTCGAGGAGATCGAGGCGGACCTGCGCCGGGAAATGCCGGATCTCGATGTAGTGGTGCATGTGGAGCCGCGCGAGGATCTGCGCTCCTATGAGCCCGGCTCGAAGCCTCCGCCCGATCTGACCCCGCTCTCGCCGACCGATCCCAGCACCCGGTCCAGATAGGGATTGGCGAAGACGCCGCCCGGGTCGACCTGCGCGCGCACGGACTGGAAGGCGGCCAGGCGCGGATAGAGGCGCGCCAGCCGCTGCGCGTCCAGAGTATGCAGTTTGCCCCAGTGCGGCCGGCCGTTGTGCTCGGCGACGATGGCCTCGAAGGCGGCGAAATAGCGCCGGTTGTCCATCCGGTGGTACTGGTGGATCGCGACATAGGCGCTGGGGCGCTCATGCGCCGTGGACAGCCAGACGTCGTCGGCGGCGGCGAAGCGCACCTCCACCGGGAAGGGCAGCTTCTCCCCCGAGCGCTCGATCCAGCCGCGCAGCTCGCGCAGGACATCGTCGAGGGCGGCGCGGGGAACGGCATACTCACTCTCGGTGAAGCGCACATCCCGCCGGGTGCAGAAGACGCGGTAGGAGCGATCCACATACTCGCGGGCCGACAGGGCCCGGGCGCTGAGCTGGTTGACCCGTGGGGCGAGCGCCGGACGGCCGGCGACGATGCGGTTGACCCGCTCGAAGACGACATTCGAGAGCAGTTCGTCGTCGAGATATTCGCGCCAGCGCGACAGCGGCGCCAGTTCGGCGTCCGGCGCGGGGTCGTTGACCTTGGTGAGCACCCGGTCGGTATGCGGGAACCAATAGAACTCCACATGCCGATGCCCCTCGACCAGCTCCGGGAGGCGATCGAGGACCTCGGCGAGGCGCCCGGGGCGTTCCTGCGCCCGGAGCAGGTATGCCGGTCGGCACTGCAACTCCACCTCGGTGATCACCCCGAGCGCGCCCAGACCGACCCGGGCGGCCTGGAAGAGGCGCGGATGCTCGCTTTCGCTACACCAGCGACTCGTGCCATCTGCGGTGACGATCCGCAGGCCGCTGACCGCGCCGGCCAGACCGGTGAGTCCGGCACCGGTGCCATGGGTGCCCGTAGCCAGGGCGCCGGTGAGGGTCTGCACGTCGATATCGCCGAGGTTGGGCAGGGCCAGGCCGAGCTCCCACAGGACCGGGCTGAGGTCGGCCAGCCGGGTGCCGCCGAGCACCCGTACGCGCCCGCTCTCCCGGTCGGCGCGGGTGATGCCGGTCAGCCGGTTCAGTTGCAGCAAAACCCCGTCGGTGACACCGATTGCGGTGAAAGAGTGCCCGGCTCCGGCCGCCTTGATTCGCAGCCCATCGTGGGCGGCCGCGGTGATCGCCGCGGCGACCTCGTCGGTGCTGGCTGGGGCGAGCACCCGGGCCGGGCGGGCTTCCTGGTTGCCGGCCCAGTTGCGCCAGGCCCAGTTGCTCCGGCCCCAGTCGCTCCAGGCGTCGGCGCGGCCCGCGGGGGTCGCTGGTGCGGTCGGCGACTGCGCGGCGGTGAACTCGCTCATCCGAAGTTGCGCCCCTCTCCGCGATAGGTGGGCAGGGTGTCCACGAGTTCGCCGCCGCGGATCAGGTGCACCCGGTCAAACCGCTCGCAGACCTCCCCGGCCTTGGCGTGCCGCAGCCAGACCCGGTCTCCGAGGGCCAGCGCCCGGGCGCCCGGACCGCGTACCGGCGTCTGTACCTCACCGGTCCCCTCGGTGCGGATCAGCCGCAGCCCGGCCGGGGAGACGATCCTGGGCACCCGGTTCCAGCCGGGTGGGCCGGAAGCCGGATAACCGCCGCTGAAGAGCGTCGCCACGTCCGGTGCGGGTTTGCGGACCACGGGTAGTGCAAAGGCGGCGGCCGGCCGGGGTGTGAAGGCGCGATAACCATCGAACAGCGTGGGTCCGAAGAGCCCGGACCCGGCGGCCAGCTCGGTGAGCGCCGGGTCGGTGCCGCTGACCTCGAGGCTTCCGGTGCCGCCGCCGTTGACGAACCGCAGCTCGGTCAGCTCGCGGACCGCGGCCACCACCGCGCCGCGGCGATCCAGCAGCTCCCGATGCGAACGCCGCTTGACCAGCCGCACCGCCGGGGAGGAATCCGGCAGGCCGGCGATCTGGGCGTCATAGAACATCAGGCCCTCGACCCGCAGCCCGGACCGCTGGGCGGCGAGGACGACCTCACGCACCTGCGCCGGGGTCCGTAGCGGGGATCGTCGTACCCCGAGATGGGCCGGCCCGAGCCGTAGGGAGGCGTCCACGTCGATGGCCACGGCCAGGGGCGCGCCGCCGCTGGCCTGCCGGATCAGCTCGGCGTGTTCGCGGCTGTCGATGGCCAGGGTCACCTGATCGACATATGCCGACCGCCCCAGCTCTGCGATCGCGGCCCGGTCCACGCTCGGGTAGGCGACAAAGATGTCCGTATGTCCGTGCCCTGCGTCGACGGAACCGGCCAGCCAGAGCGCCTCAGCGAGCGAGTAAGCCATCAGGCCGCGGAAACCGGGCATCGTCGCCCCGCCATCGGGTGTGGCGGTGGAGCGACCAAATGAGGTGGCGGAGCGCTCCAGGGCGGCGGTGAGCAGGCCGCGGACCCGGACCGACTTGGTTGCCACGCGGACGGGCAGGCGCCCGGCGCGCCGGACGAGATCGTCGTGATTGGCCTCGAACGCGTCGAGGTCCACGATCAGCAGCGGCGCCGGCAGCGCCGCGGTCGCCTGGTCCCAGTGCCGCACGGCGGTCACCTTACTCGCGAGTAAGGGCGCTCAGCCCTCGCGGCGTACGACCTGGGTGGCCAGCAGCCCGAGCGCGTCCTTGATCTGCCCATCCGGCAGCCCGGCCAGTGCCTCCTTCGCCGAGGCGGCGACCGCATCGGTTTCGGCCTGGGCCCGATCCATCGCGGGATGCGGGCGCAGCAGGGCTAGCGTCTCGTTGACCTGCGCATCCGTGGGCTGCGCGATGCGCAACAACTCCTGCAACCGCGCATCGGCCGGGTCGGCGGAGGCGAGCGCATAGATGATCGGCAGCGTCCGCTTGCCTTCACGTATGTCCGTGCCCGGCGCCTTGCCCAGCGCCTCGGCGTCCGAGGAAATGTCGATCAGGTCATCGGCGAGCTGGAAAGCCACCCCGATCCGCTCGCCATACTCGGTGAGCACGGCGATCACCTCCGGCGAGCAGAAGGAGAGCATCGCGCCATACCGGGCGGCGGTGGCGATGAGGACGCCGGTCTTGTCGGCGAGCACGCCAAGGTAATACGCGTGTGGGTCGACGTCGGCCGGACAGGGCCGGTCGTCGCGGATCTGCCCCGAGCAGAGCCGGATGAAGGTCCGGCTCTGGATCTTGACCAGCTCCGGGCCGAGGTCGGCGATGATGTCCGAGGCCGTGCCGAAGAGCAGGTCGCCGATGAGGATGGCCGTGGAATTGCCCCATCGGGCATTCGCGCTGGGCACTCCCCGCCGGGTGAGCGCCTCGTCCATCACATCGTCGTGGTAGAGCGACGCCAGATGGGTCAACTCCACCCCCGCGGCGGCGGCGATGACCTCGTCGTTGATTCCGTCACCGAACTCGGCCGCCAGCAGCGTCAGCATGGGCCGGAAACGCTTGCCGCCCGCGGCGAGTAGGTGCCCGGCGGCTTCCGCGATGAACGGGTCCTCGGAGCGAACCCGCTCCTGCATCAGCCGCTCGACGGCAGCGAGCCCCTCATCCAACCGTGCCTGCAGGGCCGCGGACAGCCCCGGCATCGCGGGCGCGGACGCAGAGGTGGCCACGCGGCTCAGCGCAGGAACTGGCTCGCTTCGCCGGCGAGTTCCAGCACCGGCCCGGGCATGACACCCAGGGCGATGGTGAGGATCACGGCGGCGGCGAGGCCGATCGTGGACAGCGCGGACGGGGTGAGGGCGACGACCTCATTGTCCGCATCGGTGAAGTACATGAGGACGATGATCCGCACGTAGACGAAGGCGGTGATTGCCGAGCAGAGCACGCCGATGACCACGGCCACAATCTCCGCCCGGCCGCCGTGGGCGATCGCCGGGGCGAAGGCCGCGAACTTGGCCGTGAAGCCCGAGGTCAGCGGGATACCGGCGAACACCAGTAGCAGCAGCGCGAACACCCCCGCGACGACCGGGTGCTTCTTGCCCAGGCCGGCCCACTGGGTGATGTGCGAAGCCTCGGCGTTGCCCTCGCGCACCAGCGCCACAATCCCGAATGCCGCCAGGGTCGCCAGACCGTAGGCGAGGACGTAGAACATCACGCCCGAGACGCCGGTGGCGTCGAAGGCCATCACGCCGACGAGGATGAAGCCGGCGTGGGCGATCGAGCTGTAGGCGAGCAGTCGCTTGATGTCGGTCTGGGTCACCGAGAGCACCGAGCCGACGACCATGGTGATCGCGGCGACGGTGATGACCACCATCCGCCAGTCCCACCGGTTGGCGTCGATGCCGACATACGCCAGGCGCAGGATCGCACCGAAGGCGGCGAGCTTCGTGCAGGCCGCCATGAAGCCGGTCACCGGCGTGGGCGCCCCCTGGTAGACGTCGGGCGTCCACATGTGGAAGGGCACGGCACCGACCTTGAAGAGCAGGCCGACGAGCACGAAGAAGATGCCGGGCACCAGCAGCCCGCTATAGGCGGCGCGGTCCTGGGTGATGGCCTGCGAAAGGGCCCCGAGCTGCACCGATCCGGCGTAGCCGTAGAGCAGCGCCGTACCGAAGAGGAAGAAGGCGCTGGAGAAGGCCCCGAGCAGGAAGTACTTGAGCGCGGCCTCCTGGGACAGCAGGCGGCGGCGGCGCGCCAGACCCGAGAGCAGGTAGAGCGGCAGCGACAGCACTTCCAGGGCCACGAACATGGTCAGCAGGTCACCCGCGGCGGGGAAGACCATCATGCCGGCGACCGAGAAGAGGGTCAGCGGGAAGACCTCGGTGGTCCCCCAGCCGGCCCGGGAGGCCGCGCCCTCGAGGGGCGAACCGGGCACCGCGGCGCCCATCGGAGTGAAGGCGTCGGCGCCGCTGCCGGAGAAGCGCTCCGCCATCAGCAGCACGCTGATGAGGGCGAGGACGAGCACCGAGCCCTGGAGGAAGAGGGCGGGGCCGTCGATGACGATCGCGCCGTCCAGGGTGGACATCTGGTGCTCGCGGGTGCGCCATACCAGCGCGCCGAGGGCGGCGGCCAGGGCGAGGAGCGTGATCGCCACTTGGGCCGTATGCCGTGGCTTGCGCGGCAAGAAGGCCTCGACGAGGACGCCCAGGAGCGCGCCACCGAAGACGATCAGCATGGGCATGATCGCCCAGTAGTCGACCTTAGCGGCCTGGAAGGCGGACGGGAGGAGGGTGGTCATCGAGTTCTTCACTCCCCGGTGTGGGCGGCGGACGGAGCGACGGCCGGTGCCGGGTCACTCACTCCCACCTCGGTCAGGACCCGCTGGACGGCGGGATTGAGGACATCGAGTACCGGCTTCGGATACACACCGAGGATCAGGAAGCTGGCGATGAGCGGGGCGACCACGAACTTCTCGCGCCACCCGAGGTCGGGGGCGTGCACATCCGCGGGCTTGGGCCCGGTCATCACCCGCTTGTAGAGCCACAGGATGTAGATCGCCGCGAGCACGATGGCCACGGTGGCGATCGCGCCCACGCCCTTGTAGCGCTGGAAGGTCCCGGTCAGCACCAGGAACTCCGAGACGAAGGAGCTCAGACCCGGCAGCGCGAGGCTGGACAATCCGCTAATCAGGAAGACGCCGGCGATGGCGGGGGTGACCCGCTGCCAGCCGCCGAAGTCGGAGATCTGGGTGCTGCCCCGGCGGGCGATGAGCATGCCCGCAATGAGGAAAAGCGCCGCGGTGGAGAAGCCGTGGTTGACCATGTAGAGCGCGGCTCCGGCGTGCGAGGTCGTGGTCATCGCGAAGATGCCCAGGACGATGAGGCCGAAGTGGCTGATCGAGGTGTAGGAGATCAGGCGCATCATGTCGTTCTGCGCGATCGCGGCCATGGCGCCATAGAAGATCGAGACCACGGCCAGCGCGATCACCACCGGGGTCGCCCACTTGCTGGCCTCCGGGAAGAGCTGGAGGCAAAAGCGGATCATGCCGTAGGTCCCGACCTTGTCTAGCACGCCGACCAGCAGGGTCGCCGTGGCCGGGGTGGCCGCGCCGGCGGCATCCGGCAGCCAGGTGTGCACCGGCCACATCGGGGCCTTGACCGCGAAGGCGATGAAGAAGCCGACGAAGAGCCACTTCTGGGTGGTCAGGTCCATCGACAGCCCGGTGAGGTTGTCGATCAGGAAGCCGTGGTTGCCGCCGGGGCCCTGCACGTAGAGCGCGATGACGGCGACCAGCATGACCAGCCCACCGGCGAGGGAGAACAGCAGGAACTTCACTGCCGCGGCCTGCCGGCCCGCTCCCCCATAGCTTCCGATGAGGAAGTAGACGGGGATGAGCATGGCCTCGAAGAAGACATAGAAGAGGAAGACGTCCGTGGCGGCGAAGACACCGACCATGAAGGTCAGCAGCACCAGCAGCAGGGCGAAGTAGTTCTTCTCCCGCGTCCCGCCCTCCGGCACGTCGTGCCAGGCGGCGAGGATGCACACCGGGGTGAGCACCAGCGCCATGAGGATCAGCGTCAGCGCGATCCCGTCCACGCCCAGGGCATAGGAGACCCCGAAGCTCGGGATCCAGTCGTGCTGCTCGCTGAGCTGGAACTGCGAGATCGCCGAGCGGTCGAACTGGGTCGCGCCGGCGATGCCGACACCGAGCGTGAGCACGGAGAACACGAGCGCGAGTTCCTTCGCGCGCTCGGCCATCGCCGAGGGCAGGGCCGCGATGAGCAGCGCGCCGACGAGCGGCACGAGCAGCATCGCGGTCAGCCAGGGGAAGTTCTCCATCAGTTCATCACCCACAGTGCACCGAGGAACGCGACGACGCCCGCGAGCATCGTCAGGGCATAGGACCGCGCATAACCGTTCTGGATCGCCCGCAGACCGCGCGAGGCACCGGCGGTGAGCTTGCCCAGTCCGACGGCACCCCCGTCGACGATCTCGTTGTCGGTCCAGATCACCGAGCGGACCAGCTTGATGCCGGGCCACATGAGGGCGGCTTCGTTGATGTCGTCCTGGTAAAGGTCGCGGCGGGCGGCGCGGGTCAGCGCATTGCCGGCCGGGGCGACCTGCGGGACGTCGTCACGGCCATACCGCAGCCAGGCGAGGGCCGCACCGGCGAGGACCAGGACCAGGGTGGCGACCATGAGGACCGGCACCGACAGCACAGGCTCCCCGTGCTCGTGGTGGCCGGTGACCGGCTCCAACCACTTGGCGAAGATGTCGGTGGGGCCGAGCAGCAGACCCAGGCCCGCGGACCCTACGGCGAGGATCATCATCGGGATGGTCATCGTCAGCGGGGACTCGTGCGGGTGCTGGTCATCGGTCCAGCGAGCCTTGCCGTGGAAGGTCATGAAGAACAACCGGCTCATATAGAAGGCGGTGACACCGGCACCGAGCAGCGCGGTCAGACCGAACACCCACGGGCGCCAGCCCTCACCGATGAAGGCGGCCTCGATGATCTTGTCCTTGGACCAGAAACCCGAGAACGGCGGCACACCGAGGATCGCCAGCCAGCCCAGGCCGAAGGTGATCCAGGTGATCTTCATGGCCGCAGCCAGGTTGCCGAAGCGGCGCATGTCGACTTGGTCTTTCATGCCGTGCATGACCGAACCGGCGCCGAGGAACATCCCGGCCTTGAAGAAGCCGTGGGTGATCAGGTGGAAGATCGCGAAGGCATAGCCCACGGGCCCGAGCCCGGCGGCCAGCATCATGTAGCCGATCTGGCTCATCGTGGAGGCGGCCAGCGCCTTCTTGATGTCGTCCTTGGCACAACCCACGATGGCGCCATAGGTCAGCGTGATGGCACCGACGATGGCCACGGCCAACTGCGCATTCGGGGCGGCCTCGAAGATCGCGTGGCTGCGCACGACCAGGTAGACACCGGCGGTGACCATGGTCGCCGCGTGGATCAACGCGGATACTGGAGTGGGACCGGCCATGGCGTCTCCCAGCCAGCTCTGCAGCGGGAACTGCGCGGACTTGCCGCAGGCCCCGAGCAGGAGCAGCAGGCCGATGGCGGTCGCGGTGCCGGTGCCGGCGTTGGCGATGCTCTCGTTGACCCCGGCGAAGTCGACGCGACCGAAGGT
>CAKZIH010000273.1 GCA_936931335.1 uncultured Nostocoides sp.
ACACGACGCTCTTCCGATCTTGGTGTCGATCCTCTCGCGCACCCCTGACAAAACGAGGAACTCAGTGGCGCGCAGACGCCAGGTCCTCGGGCGGTGGAAGCCCGTAGGGGTCGGGTTCGCCGTTCACCCAGGCGCGGTGACGGGCCTCGGCGATGCCCAGCACCCACTCGATCAGCTTGCCGAGGTCAGGCTCCTCGCGCCGCGTCACCCACAGCCTCAGATTCCTCTCGTCGCCTCGCATGCCAGACAGGTGCACGGGCCTCTGCACGATGCACACTTTCGCCCGTCCGCCCGTCTCCGCTTTGAGGTCACACGCATCTTGCAGATCGAGGATTCGCCACTTACGTCGGTGACGAAACTTGCGTACCGTAGAGCATGGCCACCAAACGCTACGACCCCACAGCGACCGACTTCAACGGCCGCTACTCCCGCTGGGTCGCCGCACTCGAATCAGGCGACGATACCGAGCTACTTGAAGCGACCCTGGCACTCCCGACGCTCAACAAGCGCGTGCTCAAGAAGCTCGCCGCAGTGGACCGAGACGAGCCCGACTCGACGGTGCGTGCGGAGCGAAAGCGCGTGATCGTGCTGCTCAGCGAGATCAACGCAAACCAGGCCGCACGCCTCCGTGAACGGAAGCAGGCGGAGCAGCGCCGCCGGGACCGAACGGTACGTGTTGAGCGCCGAGTCGAGCTGCCGACCACCTGCGCACGGTGCGGCACCAAGCTCAAAGAGGTGAAGTCCACCGGTAGGCCGCGCCTGTACTGTTCTCCCGCTTGCCGCAAGGCCGCCTACGAAGACCGCCGCGCCCACCGCGACGGCGCCGTCAAGGTGCAGGTCGTCGAGAAGGTCGTCACCGAGGTACGAGAACGCCGCATCGAACTGCCGCACCCGCGCAGCGACTGCATCAACGCAGTCCTGGCCGACGACGACCTCATGGTCTCAGTGATCTGGACACTCACCGCCCTCGTGCGAGACCGCACCCGCAATGCGTACGGCCCTGACCAGCCGAGGTTTGGGAAGCTCTCGCATCACGTCCAGGCGCTCCATGCCGCACTCGTCGAGCGGGCAGCCGCCAGCCCTCCGTAGTTCGACGATCCCGTGTCGGGCGCGACACTCTGAGAGAATGTCAGCGGTGGCGCCTATCGTCATCCGTGGGGAGCGAAGCCATCGGTTCCAGTGTGATCTGCGTGCAGACGGTTCACCGCGCCCCGTGACCGGACACCCGAAGCACGACTCGAAGGACATGCGTTGCCGCAGAACTCCATCAACCACGCTCGCCTCGTCGCGCTGATCTGGAGCATTGCCGACGACGTGCTTCGAGACCTCTACGTGCGCGGCAAGTACCGCGACGTGATCCTGCCGTTCACCGTGCTGCGCCGCCTCGACAGTGTGCTCGAACCCACTCAAGACGCAGTCCTCGCGATGAAGAAGACTCTCGATCAGGCAGGGATCGTCGACCAAGACGCCCCGCTGCGGGACGCCGCGAAGCAGGACTTCTACAACACGTCCGGCTTCACGCTCAAGACCCTACGTGCTGCGACGAATGCCACCAGGCTCCGGCAGAACTTCGGAGTTTACCTCGATGGCTTCTCGCCCAATGTGCAGGAGATCATCGACAACTTCGAGTTCCGCAACCAGCTCCCGCGCCTCACGAAGGCTGACGCGCTCGGGGCGCTGATCGAGAAGTTCCTCTCGCCCGACCTCGACCTCTCGCCCGCAGGCTTGGACAACCACGGGATGGGCACGGTCTTCGAAGAGCTCGTGCGCCGCTTCAACGAGGAGAACAACGAAGAGGCGGGAGAGCACTGGACCCCTCGTGACGCGGTGCGCCTCATGACCCGACTGATGTTCGAGCCCATCGCCGAGGTGATCCCCTCAGGCACCTACCGTCTGTACGACGGGGCAATGGGAACCGGCGGCATGCTCACCGTCGCAGAGGAAACCCTCAAGCACCTCACCGCTCCCGCCGGGAAGAAGGTCTCCACCCACTTGTATGGGCAGGAGATCAACGCCGAGACCTACGCGATCGCCAAGGCAGACCTGATCCTCAAAGGCGAAGGGACGGCGGCCGACAACATCGTCGGCGGCCCCGAATGGTCGACCCTGTCGAACGATGCCTTCGCGGGCGAAGAGTTCGACTTCATGCTCTCCAATCCGCCCTACGGCAAGAGCTGGAAGACTGACCAGGACCGTCTGGGCGGGGCTAAGAAGATCATCGACCCCCGCTTCATCGTCACCCACGACGGCGATCCCGACTACTCGCTGGTCACCCGAAGCAGCGACGGCCAGCTCATGTTCCTCGCAAACCTCATCTCCAAGATGAAGCAAGGCACCGCTCTCGGTTCACGCATCGCATCGGTACACAACGGCTCCTCGCTGTTCACCGGCGACGCCGGTCAAGGCGAGAGCAACTTCCGTCGCTGGATCATCGAGAACGACTGGCTCGAAGCCATCGTCGCCCTGCCGCTCAAGATGTTCTACAACACCGGCATCGCCACCTACGTATGGGTGATCTCCAACCGCAAGGAAGAGCGCCGCAAGGGCAAGGTGCAGCTCATCGACGCCACCGGCTGGTCCACCCCTCTGCGCAAGAATCTCGGCGAGAAGAGTGTTGAGATCAGCGACGCGGACGCGGATCGCGTGCTCGCCACCTATGAAGCCTTCGACCAGGCAGGCGACCCCGACCACTCGAAGGTCTTCGACGGCGTCGACTTCGGCTACTCCAAGATCACCGTCGAGCGCCCACTGCGTATCGCGGGCGTGGAGGAAGGCCGCGTCTACAAGGCCGCCGAGATCAAGCAACTCAAAGAAGACGGCGTGCGCGACGAGTCAGCACCGCCGATCATCAAGAAGGTGCTGCCCTACGCCGCAACGCCCGACCCCTTGTACGGGCGATACGAGGCGATCATCGACGGGCGAAGCCGTGTAGTCGAATACGAGCCCGACACCGAGCTGCGCGACACCGAACAAGTGCCACTGACCGAACCCGCCGGCGAGTATGCCGACGGCATCGAGGCCTTCTTCCGTCGCGAAGTCGAGCCATACGCGCCCGATGCGTGGATCGACGAGACCAAGACGAAGATCGGCTAC
>CAKZIH010000274.1 GCA_936931335.1 uncultured Nostocoides sp.
GAGGTGCCACCGAAGTTGTGGGCGATACGGTAAATCATCTCCTGGATGAGCACGGTCTTGCCCACACCGGCACCACCGAACAGGCCGATCTTGCCACCCTGCACGTATGGGGTGAGCAGGTCGATGACCTTGATGCCGGTCTCGAACATCTGGGTCTTGGACTCCAGCTGGTCGAAGGACGGGGCGGCGCGGTGGATACCCCAGCGCTCCTGGACCTCCAGGGTCTGACCGGGCTCCAGGTTGAGGCAGACACCGGTGGCGTTGAAGACCCGACCCAGGGTGACATCGCCGACGGGCACGGTGATCGGACCGCCGGTGTCCTGCACCTGGGTGCCGCGGACCAGGCCGTCGGTGGGCTGCAGGGAGATGGCGCGGACCATGTTGTCGCCGATATGCTGGGCGACCTCGAGGTTGAGCGAACGCCGCTCACCGGCGATCTCGACCTCGGTGGTCAACAGGTTGTACTGATCGGGCATCGCGTCGGCGGGGAACTCCACGTCGACGACGGGGCCGATGATCCGTGAGATGCGACCGACGCCACCGGACTGGGTCCGGGCATTGGGCTCGGTGATCGTGGCAGTCATATCTGTGTGTCTCTACCTTCTACTTCGACTCGGCGAGGGCGCTGGCGCCGCCGACGATCTCGCTGATCTCTTGGGTAATCTCGGCCTGGCGGGCCTGGTTGGCCAGCCGGGTGTAGGTGTTGATGAGCTTCTCGGCGTTGTCGGTGGCCGACTTCATCGCCCGCTGACGGGCAGCGAGCTCCGAAGCGGCGGCCCCGAGCATGCAGGTCCAAATGCGTGCCGTGACATAGCGCGGCAGCATCGCGTTGAGGACCTCGTCGGCATTCGGCTCGAACTCATACAGCGGCAGGAGGTCCTGCTGCCGACCGGTGGTCGGCTCCTCGGGGGCGTCCACGATCTCGATCGGCAGCAGCCGCAGTACCCGCGGCTCCTGGGTGACCATGCTCGCGAAGCGGGTGTAGACGATGTGAACCTCGTCCAGACCGCCCTCGTCGGTCGCCTTCAGGAAGTCACCGACCAGTCGCTCGGAGATGGCCTGCGCCGTCTCGATCTGCGGCTTCTCGGTGTTGCCGGTCCACTCCTGCGAGAACTCCCGCCCGCGGAAGCGGTAGTAGGAGACCGCCTTGCGACCCACGAGATAGGGCACGACCTCCTTGCCCTGCTCGCGCAGGTCCTGGATCAGCCGCTCGCTCTCCTTGAGCGCCGCGGAGGCGTAGGCGCCGGCCAGGCCACGGTCGCTGGTGAGGATCAGGACCCCGGCGCGCCGGGGGTTCTCCTTCTCCGTCGTCAGCGGGTGGGCGTGGTTGCTATAGGTCGCCAGCGCCGACAGGGCGCGCGTCAGCGCTTCGGTGTATGGCGTGGACTCGAGCACCGCGGTGCGGGCCTTGACCACCCGCGAGGCCGCCATGAGCTCCATGGCTCGGGTGATCTTCTTCGTCGCCGACACCGAGCGGATGCGCTGCCGGTAAACCCGGATCTGCGCTCCCATTGTGTTGCCGCCTTCCTATTGCCGTCGCCGCCAGCTCAGCGCTGACGAACGATCTGCTCTTGCTCGATCTCGTGCTCCAGGTCACCCGGGTCGCCCTCACGGCCGACCGGAACGTCCTGGACATTCGAGGAGTCGAACTGCTTCTTGAAGGCGTCGATCGCCTGGGTCAGCGCCGACTCGGTGCCCTCCTCGAACTTCCCGGTCTCCCGGATCGCGTCGAGGATGCCTCGGTGCTCGCGGCGCAGGTAGTCGAGGAACTGCGTCTCGAAAGCGCTGACGTCCTCGACCGCGATGTCGTCGAGTCGGCCGGTGGTGCCCATCCAGATGGAGACGACCTGCTCCTCCACCGGGTATGGCGCGGACTGGCGCTGCTTGAGCAGCTCCACCAGACGACCACCGCGGGCCAACTGGGCGCGCGAGGCGGGGTCGAGGTCGGAGGCGAACATCGCGAAGGCCTCGAGGGCACGGAACTGCGCCAGGTCCAGCTTGAGTCGACCGGAGACCGACTTCATCGCCTTGATCTGTGCGTTACCGCCGACTCGGGACACCGAGACACCCACGTCGATCGCCGGGCGGACGTTGGCGTTGAAGAGGTCCGCCTGGAGGTAGATCTGACCGTCGGTGATGGAAATGACGTTGGTCGGGATGTATGCCGAGACGTCACCGGCCTTGGTCTCGATGATCGGCAGGCCGGTCATCGAACCAGCACCCATCTCATCGGAGAGCTTCGCGCAACGCTCGAGCAGCCGCGAGTGCAGGTAGAAGACGTCACCCGGGTAGGCCTCGCGACCCGGCGGGCGGCGCAGCAGCAGCGACATGGCGCGGTAGGCCTCGGCCTGCTTGGACAGGTCGTCGAAGACGATGAGGACGTGCTTGCCCTGGTACATCCAGTGCTGACCGATGGCGGAGCCGGTGAACGGGGCGAGGTACTTGAAGCCCGCGGCGTCCGAGGCCGGGGCGGCGACGATGGTGGTGTATTCCATCGCGCCGGCGTCCTCGAGGGTGCCCTTCACCGAGGCGATGGTGGAACCCTTCTGGCCGATGCCGACATAGATGCAGCGCACCTGCTTGGTCGGGTCACCGGACTCCCAGAATTCCTTCTGGTTGATGATCGTGTCGACCGCGACCGTGGTCTTGCCGGTCTGCCGGTCGCCAATGATCAACTGGCGCTGGCCACGGCCGATGGGGGTCATCGCGTCGACGGCCTTGAGGCCGGTCTGCATCGGCTCGTGCACCGACTTGCGCTGGACCACCGTGGGGGCCTGCAGTTCCAGGGCGCGACGCTCGGTGGCGTTGATCTCACCCAGGCCGTCGATCGGCTGGCCGAGGGGGTTCACCACGCGGCCGAGGTACTCGTCACCGACGGGCACCGAGAGGACCTCACCGGTGCGCTTGACGGTCTGGCCCTCTTCAATCTTGGAGAAGTCGCCGAGCACGACGACACCGATCTCGTGGACATCGAGGTTCAGCGCGATGCCGAGCGTTCCATCCTCAAACTGGAGCAGCTCGTTGGTCATGCACGAGGGCAGACCCTCGACGTGCGCGATGCCGTCGCCGGCGTCGGTGACCCGCCCGACCTCCTCACGCGAGGCCGCGCCGGGCTGGTAGGACTGGACGTAGGCGTCCAGCGCGTCCCGGATCTCCTCCGGACGGATCGAGAGCTCCGTCATGTCTTTTCTCCTTGTCGACCGCCGGTGGCGGATGTATGTCAGACGTATGGGGCGGCGAGCCGGGCCCGCCAGGGCTGGTTCAGCCCCCGAAGTGCCGGCGGGCGGCCTCGATCTTGCTGGATACGGTGCCGTCGATGACCTCGTCGCCGATCTGCACCCGCAGACCGCCGACGATGGCCGGGTCGAGGACGTTCTGGACCTGGACCGGACGGCCATACATGCGGCCCAGGGCGTCCGCGAGACGGTGCCGCTCAGCCTCGTCGAGTTCGGCGGCGGAGGTCACCAAGGCGGTGAGCCGGCCGCGGCGCTCGGCGATCTGATCGAGGAAACCGTCCAGGATGGCATCGAGGCGGCGATCGCTGCGCTTGCCGACCGCCTGCTTGGCCAGGCGGACCGTCTCCGGCGCCGCCTTGTCCTGCAGCAGTCGCTCGACCAGTGCGGCCTTGCCGGCCGGGTCACCCTGCCGGTTGGTCAGCGCGTCCCGCAGGTCGGGCGTCGCATCGACCAGCCGCTCGAAGCGGAAGAGCTGGTTCTCCACGTCCTCCAGGCGCCCGGCGCGGTCGGCACTCTCGCTAAGCGCCATCACGCCGAAGCTCTCCAGGGTGTCGCTCAAGTCGCGCTCCTGTGCCCACCGCTGCCCCGCGAGGGCAGCAAGCACATGCACCGCCTGATCGGACACCTTGCCGCCGAAGAGCCGGCGGGCGAGCTCGGACTTGGCCTCTCCCTCACGAGAGGGGTCGGTCAGCGCCCGGCGCAGGGTGGCATTGCCCTCGATCGCCGCATTCGCGGCGAAGAGCTGCTCGGCCAGGTCGGCCGCGTCCATGGACCCGACGACCTGTTCGTATGCCGTCTGACCCGCCGCCGCGGCGGCGCGGGAACTGCCTCGCATCAGGACTGAACCTTCTCCGGACGCAGCTGACCGGACTCGAGCTCGGCGAGGAAGCGGTCAACGATGCCGCGCTGGCGGGTCTCGTCGTGCAGCGACTCGCCGACGATCTTGCTGGCCAGGTCGGTGGACAACCGGCCGACCTCGCCGCGCAGGCTCGCCGCGGCCGAGGCGCGCTCGGCCTCGATCTGGCGGTGCGCAGCGTCGGTGATCCGGGCCGCTTCGGCCTGGGCCTGGGCGCGCATCTCGGCGACGATCTGCGAACCCTGCTCGCGGGCCTGCTCGCGGATCCGAGTGGCCTCGGTGCGGGCTTCCTTGAGCTGGGCCTCGTACTGTGCCTTGGCCGCATCGGCCGCCGCCTGGGCTTCCTCGGCCTGCGCCATACCGCCCTCGATCGCCGCGGTGCGCTCGGCGTAGAGCTCCTCCATGCGCGGCACGACCTTGGTCTTGTACAGCCAATAGAGGATGGCGAAGGCGATCAGGCCGATGATCATCTCTGCCGGGTGCGGCAGGAGGGGGAAGCCCGAAGGCCAGCCGGTCTCTTCAGCCGCGGCCAATGTTGCGATTGACACGTCGCGTCCCTATCTATGAGGCGAGGAAGTACTGCCGTCGAGGACGATCAGCGGAAGATGAAGGCGAAGACCAGACCCAGGATGGCGAGGGCTTCGGTCAGCGCCATGCCGGTGAAGGCGATGGTCTGGAGCATGCCGCGCGCCTCGGGCTGACGGGCGACGCCGTTCAGGTAGGCGGCGAAGATCAGACCGACGCCGATGCCGGGGCCGATCGCAGCGAGGCCGTAGCCGAGGTAGGCGATATTGCCTTCCATGTTCCTTTTCCTTTCGGTGGCACCGGATCCGATGAGCCGGTGTCGTCTATGGCGGGGTGGATATCTAAGGGTGGCCTTAGCAGCCTGGTCAGTGTTCCTCGGAGACCGCGTCGCTCAGGTAGAGCGCGGCCAAGAGGGTGAAGATGAATGCCTGCAGGAACTCCACCAGGAGTTCGAAGAAGGTCATCAGGATCGAGAAGGCGAAGGACATGATGCCGGCGCCCTTGAGCCCGATATTGCCGCCATGCAGCAGCAGGTATTCACCACCGAGGATGAAGACCAAGAGCATGAGGTGACCGGCGAGCATATTGCCCATGAGTCGCAGTGCCAGAGTCAGCGGCCGAATGATGAAGTAGGTGAGAAACTCCAGCACGAACATGATCGGCTTGAGCCAACCTGGCAGACCCGGGGGGATCAGCGACTTCAGGTAGTTGAGCACGCCGTGCTTACGCTGGATTCCAACCGCGTGGTAGGTCAGGTAGACGATCAGGGTCAGCACCAGCGGGAAGCCCAGTCGGGCCATCGACGGGTACTGAATGAACGGAATGATCCCGAAGAGGTTGTTGGTCAGGATCAGCGTGAAGAGCGTGAACAGCAGCGGCAGGAAGGGCCGGAAGTCCTTGGCCCCGATGATGTCGCGGGCAATCGTGTTGCGGACGAAGTTGTACGCGCCCTCGACCATGAACTGGCGCTTGGAGGGAACGAGCGTCAACTTGCCGGTGGACCCGACGAAGAACCACGCGAGCAGGGCCACCGAGAGCAGGACCGCGATGGCCGGCCGGGTGATCGCCCAGGCACTGTCCCCACCGAAGACGGGCCACCAGAAGTTGGCGGTCCCAGGGGTGTGGAAGCCGCCCTCGGCCTCATCGGCCATGACCTTCCCGGCAATCTGCAGGGGAACCATGCGCGGGTTCACTGCCTCTCGTCGAATGTGTCCGCCTCTGCGCATTCGACCGGCACTGCCCGGGTAGGGGCAAGCCCCAGCGACAGCGCGTTGCGGGGGAAACTGTCAGGAAGGATACCGGAGACTCGCAGGCGTCTTCACCAGCGGGGCACGAGGCGTGGCGCCACCCCTCGTGCGAAGACCGCCAGCCCCAATTAGCGAGCGGGTGTTTGCATGTCCCCGGTGGGCTCGTCGTAGATCGGCAGCCGGGCGCGACGGAAGGCCCGCATGGCGAAGCCTTGCCACACGATGGTCACCGCCAGGGCGGCCAGGCCGAGCGCGGGTCCATCGATCCACGCCTTGTCGCGCAGCACGATCATGAAGATCAGCAGCCCGAGGACCTGGCCCAGGTAGACGGCCATACCGACGGCGAGGAAGGCGTACGGATTGGCGCTGCGCACCAGCCGGCTGAGCAGGATCATCCCGGTGGCAAAGAACACCAGCGCCACCAGCCCACCGAGCGCCGCGGAGATTGCGGCATTCGGGCCCCAGCCGATGGCGGCGACCACGACGGCGAGCACACCGCATACGGCCGACGGGGCCAAGGCACCCCGGAGCATGACCGCAAAGGGGGCCCCGGCCGTGGCGGCGGTGGGCGCGGTACTCATGGGTCAGGGGGTCCTTCCGGTGGTCGCCGGCCGGGGGCG
>CAKZIH010000275.1 GCA_936931335.1 uncultured Nostocoides sp.
CGACGGCGACGTCGACGGGGACGCGGTTGCCCTTGTCGTCGATGCGGCCGGGGCCGACAGCGAGGACCTCGCCCTCCTGCGGCTTTTCCTTGGCCGTGTCCGGGATGACCAGGCCGGATGCGGTGGTCTGCTCGGCCTCGAGCGACTTCACGACGATCCGGTCCTCGAGCGGCTTGATGGAAACCGACACGATGACTCCTTCGGTTCGATGATGCGGATGGACAGACGTTTTGGGTGTGCCTGCCGATCGCCGTCGCGGGGGTCGATCGGGTGGACACGCTTGGCACTCACAAGGTGCGAGTGCCAACTCAGAATCTAGGCCGCGGATTAGCACTCGGTCAACTCGACTGCCAGCCGGCGGACCGCTCTGCCGGGGTCGGTTCTGTCCTGGGTCGGTTCTGCTGCCGTCCGGGTCAGGTCAACTCAGCACTGGGGAGATGGCGACCGGGCCGCGCACCATCCGCTCGACGAGTTGGTCACTGTCCGGGCGCAGCGGGCGGCGCTCACCGGTGGCCAGGAAGCCATGTCGTTCGTAGAGGCGCCGGGCGGCGGCATTGGCGAGGTTGACCTCGAGTTCTACCGGCGCGCCATCGGCAACCGCGGGATCGTTCGCGAAGAGGGCGTCCAGCAGGGCCGAGGCGTGGCCCCGGCCGCGAGCGGACGGCTCGGTCCACACACCCCAGAGCCGGGCAATGTCGTCGCTATCGCGGTCGTCGTTATTGCGATAGAGCCCGGCCATGGCGACCGCGAGGCGGTCCTCTTCGGCGAGCAGGACCGGGCTGCCCAGCCGGGCGCGCCAGTCCGTCTCGGTGAAGAGCTGTTCGCGCGCGAGGGTGGAGCCGAACGCCTCCGGGCTGTCCGCGAGCGCCCGCAGCCGGATCTGCGCATACGCGCGCCAGTCCTGGGGTCCAAGGGCACGGATGCTCACCCGGGCAGGGTGCCACACGGCATACGGCCCCGGCCAGGCAAATCGCGAAGCACGGGTGCTGATTGGATACCTCCGTGGAGGTCGCGGACGTGCGGTGGCTGGCGTCGCCGGAAGGCAACGCCGTGCTGCGCTCCCTGCCCCCGTATGACGCCTCGGCCGCCTTCGCGCTCTCCCAGCGGCTGCGGCGCGAGGGGCTGAGCCCGGAGCGGGCGGCCGCGGTGCTCACCCAGTCCCAACTGCGCGAACGCGGGCGGGAGAAGTTCGGCGAATTCGTCGACGGAATGCTGTTGACCCAGGACGGGCTGGAGCAGGCGACCCGGCTCGATGTGGCCGCGGGGCACGCCGAACGGTTCGCGAGGGCGTCGATCGCCACGGTCCATGACCTCGGCTGCGGGATCGGCGCCGACGCGATGGCCGCGGCGAGCCTGGGCGTGACGGTGGCCGCGGTCGACTCCGATCCGGTGACCGCGGCGGTGGCCGACGCCAATCTGCGACCCTGGCCCGATTGCCGGGCCCGCCCCGGACTGGCCGAGGACTTCCAACCACCCCCGGATGCCGCGCGCGACCGGGTCGGGGCGTGGCTGGACCCGGCTCGTCGAGTACGCGGGGTGGCCGACGTCAACGGGCGGGCGCGACGCGTCTTCCGGCTCGAGGACTTCTCGCCGAGTTGGGCCTACGTGCAAGCGGTGGCGGCCGCAGTGCCCGCGACCGGGGTGAAACTCTCCCCCTCCTTCCCGCACGACCACATCCCTCGCGGTGCGGAGGCGCAGTGGGTCTCCCGGGCCGGGGAACTGTTGGAGTGCACGCTGTGGTTCGGCCCACTGGTGCGCACCTCCGGCCGCACCGCGCGGATCCTGCGGCCCGGGGCCGCGGTCGTGGAGATCACCGAGGACCAGGCCACCGCCGAGGTGCCCACCCTCGCCGATCCGGGGGCCCTGGGGCCGTGGCTCTATGAGGCGGACCGCGCCCTGGTGCAGGCCGGATTGGTCGGCACCCTCACCGCCGCGACCTTCGGCCGGGAATTGGAGGCCGGGCTCGGGTTGGTGACGGCGGACACCGCATACGACCTGCCGTATGCCCGCCGGTATGGCGTGCGCGAGGCCCTCCCCCTCAACGTCAAGACCCTGCGGGCGTGGGTGCGAGCGCAGGGGGTGCGCGGGGTGACCATCAAGAAGCGCGGGGTGCGCCTGGATGAGAGCGACCTGCACCGCCAACTCAAGGTCACCGCCGGCGCCGACGCCACCCTGCTGCTGACCCGGGTCGCCGGGCAGCAGCTCGCCCTGGTCCTGGAACCCGCCGCGGCCCCACTCTGACGGCAACGATGAGCAATACCGTCGTCTTAGCGACGCTATTGCTCATCGATCGGCCGGGGTATGCGGTGCGGCGGCGCGAGCGGGGCGGGGGATGAATCGCGGTGTCCACCAGGCCATCCAGGCGCCACCGGCGATACCGAGGACCCCGACGGCCGGCAGGGCGGCCGCGAGGGAGGCGGCACCGATGACCGCGCCGGCGAGGGCGGGGGCCACGAAGGAGCCGATCGACGAGATCGACTGCCACCAGCCGAGGAACCGTCCGCGGTCCCGTGCGGGAGCGATGTCGATGCCCATGGTTTTCACGATGCCGGCGCCGACGCCATCGCCGAGGCCGACGAGGATCGCCGCGGCCACGAACCACCCCAGCGTGTGCGAAAACGGCATCGCCATCAGGCCGACCCCCATGAGCGCCAGGCAGGTGGTGGCGACTGGCGCGCGGCCAAGTCGGTCGAGGGCCAGGCCGGCGGGCCAGAAGAGCACGAGTTCGGCCAGGGAACCGATGCCGGCGACCAGGGCAACCGTGGCGGGCGCGAGGTGGAGCCCGTCCGCGCCCCACAGGGGGATCAGCGTCTCCTTGGCGGTGCGCACGGCGCTGAGCATCAGCACCCCGGCGCCAAGGATGAAGAGAGCCGACATCGGCGCAGCTAAGGGAGCGGCCGCGGAGGTGGGCCGCCCCGGTTCAGCCGACGGGGCGGGCAGGTGACGCAGGTGCGCGGCCAGCACGCCCCAGGCGATGGCGACGAAGGCAGCAGCCACCGGGAACACGGCACCGGCGTCGGCCACGGCCAGCACGGCAGCCGCGACAAAGGGTCCGAGGACGCGGCCGAGGCGCTGGCTCGCGCCATACACATTCATGGCTCGGCCGCGGTGGGCAAGCGGCGCGAGGTCGGCGACCAACCCCTGGCGGGCGATGCTCCATACCGCGTCGGAGAGATCCACGGCCAGCAGGGCGACGATGAGCACGACCCGGGCCGTGGCCGAGGCCGTATGCGCGGTGGCGAGCCAGGTCGCCAACAACAGGGTGATCGTGGGCGCTGTGGTGACTGCCAGCGCCCGCCCCTCCCCCAGCCACTGCACCAGGTAGCCGGCGGCGAAGGACGCGACGATGGCGAAGCCGCCGACCGCCGTGGCGAGGAGCGCAACCTGCGCGGCGGTGAACCCCAGGTGCAACGCCAGCACCACCTGGGCCGGCAGCAGCGCGGAGATCCCCGCGGCATACCCGAAGGAGGGGGCGTAGACCGGCCAGAGCAGGGTGCGCAAGGTCTCGCGCGGCGTGGCCGAGGTCATGCGAGGAGACTATCTCTCGATATCGAGATTGTCGATATCGAGAAATTTATCTAGGGCCACCACGAGCGATGAGTAAGAACGTCGCTATCACCGCGCTATCGCTCATCGATACGCCCGCGCGGGTCGCAGGCACGGATCGGACCGGGGACGGCGCGCCCGACCGAGCAACCAGCACGCCGGCAGGGGTGCAGGGTCCAGTGCGCCCCACGGGCCGCCGCGATCGCCACGAGTTCGGCGGCCGTGGCGCACGGGGCAGCGGTGACCTCGCTCCAGCCATAACGCAGCAGCACCCGCCCGTCCGCGACGGCGGCATTTGCCTTCTGCCGATCGACCAGCGCGCTCGCGCGAGAGTGGTAGAGGAAGCCATCGAGTTCCACCCGCAGGCGCACCTCGTCCCAGTCCAGATCGAAGCGTCGCCCGCGGCCCGCCACCCGGGCCTGCAGTTGTCGCGTCGCCGCTGGTATGCCGTGTGGCCGCTCCACGTCGCGCACCCACCGCAGTTCCAGGGCGCTCTCGGCGCCGTCGGCATCGCTGGTCAGGATCTCGGCCAAGATCCGGCGCGCGGGATGGCGCCGCCATCGGCCCAGCTCAGCGGCCACGCGATCCATCGTGGTGCGCCGGTCCTGCAGCGCGCGACCGATCAGCGCCAAGGTTTGATCGGTGCCGGCAGTGGCGGCGAGCAGGACGATCGTGGACTCCACCGTGGTCCGCGCCGGCCAGTCCTGCGTGCGCAGGCTCATCGCGCGGGTGGTGATCAGCCGGCTCCCGGCCGGGGTGGCCACCCGGCGGCCATAGGGGACCGCGAGGGTCAGGACCGGCGGCGGCTGATCGGTGAGGCGATCGATATACGCCGCGGACCAGCCCGCCAGACCGGCCGGCCGCTGTCCGGTCAGCGGGTGACCGGCCGCCCAATCGCGCAGCGACCGCGTGTCGGGCCGGGTGACCGCGAGCAGGGCGCCGGCCGCC
This sequence comes from uncultured Nostocoides sp., assembly GCA_936931335.1. Lineage (GTDB taxonomy): Bacteria > Actinomycetota > Actinomycetes > Actinomycetales > Dermatophilaceae > Nostocoides_A. Next base: position 4,495 of record CAKZIH010000275.1, read on the forward strand.
CGGGTCGGCCAGTCGATGGGTCCGGAATGGGTAACGAAGACTCCGGGGTGCAAGCGTTGCCAGCGGCCGGTATGCACGCGCCAGCGCACGCCCCCGGCTCCTATGCCGGCTTCGGCCTGAACGCTGGTTACCAGGGGCAACTCGGCAAGGGCGGGGAAGCGCTCCGCTGCTCGGCCGGGGGCACTCGTCATACCGGCGAGGGTGCCCACGGCGGACGTTCCCGTCGAGGACCCGGCGGCGGGGCTGTGGACGACCAGTCCAAGCGGTCTGCCTGTGGATTGATGAGCGATACCGCCGTGTGGGCGACGGTATTGCTCATCAATCCGGCAGCACTGCGTCAATCCGGCCGCACTGGGTTCAGAAAGCGGCGTTGAGCTCCTCGCGCCAGGCCAGCCAGGGCTCCACCACCGAGAGGTCGTAGTCGGGGCCGTCGATGCCCATGGTGAAGAGGCGGGCGCCCGCGTCATACAGGGGCTGGCCCTCCTGCTCCGGGGGTTGCGGCCGGCCGCCGTCGCGGCCCCGACCGCCGGCGCCCACGGAGATCTCGATCTCGTCGAAGGCGCGTCCCTCGCGCTCGCAGTGTCCGCGCAGCACCTCGATCTTGTGTGTCAGCTCCTCGCCTTGGCTGAAGGTATGCCAGATGTCGGCATGGCGGGCGACGAACTTCAGTGTCTTCTTCTCCCCACCCCCGCCGATCCACACCGGGATGTCGCGGGGCGGCGCCGGGTTCAGGCGCGCCCAGCGCTCCTCGATCACGGGCAACGCGGCGCCCAGGTCGTCCAGCCGCCCGCCCGCGGTCCCGAATTCGTAGCCGTATTCGGTGTAGTCGCGCTCGAACCAGCCGGACCCGATGCCCAAGATCAGCCGGCCGTCGCTGATGTGGTCCACGGTGCGCGCCATGTCGGCCAGCAGGTGGGGGTTGCGGTAGCTATTGCAGGTGACCAGCGCGCCGATCTGCACGCGGGAGGTCTGCTCGGCCCAGGCCGCGAGCATGGTCCAGCATTCGAAGTGCTTGCCCTCGGCATCGCCAGTGAGCGGGAAGAAGTGGTCCCAGTTGAAGAGGACATCGACGCCGAGGTCTTCCGCGCGGGCGACGGCCGCCCGGATCCCGCGATAGTCGGCGTGCTGGGGCTGAAGCTGGACTCCGATACGGACGGGACGCTGCGTCATACCGGCGACGCTACGGCAGCACCCGGGCGGGCGCCAGGGCCCAGTGCTTGGCTCAGGGCTTGGTGCAGGCCCAGAGCTCAGATGTCGAGCCACTCCCGCCAGCCGCCGTTGAGCACCAGCCAGGCGATCAGCCCGTAACCCGCCTGCCCCGGATGCCCGGGAATGCTGGCCGCGGCCAGATCGGATTCCCACTGGTCGTGACCCAGCAGCGGGCGGAAGCAATCGACATAGGCGACCCCACGGCGGGAGCAGACGTCCGCCTGCGCGTCCACGAAGACCTCGAGCAACGCATTGACCTGCGCGTCGTCGCTCGGCGGCGGGCCGACCACGAAGGTCCCGATCCCGCTGCTCTGCGCATCGTCGAGCACCGTGGCCAGGTTGAGGCGGTGGCGCGCCACGCTCATCCCGGTCAGCACATCGTCCGCGCCGACGGAGACCACCAGGCGACGTTCGCCGCGGCCGGCGAAGCGCGCCGGCGCCTCGGTGCGGAAGCGTTCCAGCACGTCGGATGAGGTTGCGCCGCGCACCCCGAGGTTGTATGCCGTCAGGTCCGCCTCGGGCGATTGGCTGCGCGCGATGACGCGAGTGACCCAGCCCTGCCCCTTGGGGTCACCGACCCCGGCGACGACCGCGGTTCCGAGGAAGACCAGACCGACATCGCGGCGGGGCAGGCTCGTAGGTGCGTCATTCACCCGCCCACCCTAAGGTCCGCGCCGGTATGCCGCGCAGCCAGCGCGGAACGGCTCAGGTCAGCGAGCCGTCCGGTTGGGCGCCGAGCGTGGCCACCGCGGCCGCCCCCGCCTGCGCGGCCGCATGCAT
>CAKZIH010000276.1 GCA_936931335.1 uncultured Nostocoides sp.
AACTCAGCCACCGTCAATAGTCCCGTCCCAGCCGACCGAGTCACGAGGAGGTCAAGATCGCTGCCCGGCCCATCGGATCCGCGCACGGCGGAGCCAAACACGCGGATATTGCTCAGCCCACAGCTGTGCGCCAGGGCAACGAGAGCGTCGCGATGGGCGGCCAGTGCATCGTGCGGCAGCGGGCGCGTCGCACGACGCAGCCGCTCCAGCATTGCCTCTGAGGCGGTGCGCCGGCCCGCCTCGTATGCCGCGATATTGGGTTGGGCAACACCGGAGCGCGCGGCCAACTCGGTCTGGCTGAGGCCGGCAGCCTCGCGCAGCTCGCGAACGGCATTCGTCATGGTCGTGACCATATCCCGTGATATGTCCCCGTTGCATGCCCATCATCAGCAGGAGCACGCCCAGCCGCAACCTTGCAGGTCAGTCGGTGGCGGCCACCCGCTCGACGAACTCGATGATCTCCCGCTCGACGTCCGCGCGGGTGGTCGGCTCGTTGTGAACCTCGTGGCGCACGCCCGGGAAGACCCGTGTGCGCACATCCGCGTGCCCAGTGTCGTGCAGCCGGTTCGCTACGTGGTAGGCACCTTCGCCGTAATTGGTGACCGGGTCCTGATCGCCGGCGAGGATGAGGACGGGCAGATCCGTCGGCAGTGAGCCGTAGAACTCGTCGCCGTTCGCTTGGTCGTAGAGGTCGACGAAGCCCTGCAGGAATCGCGAGCTGAGCGGCGCACCAAAGTTGTTGAATGGGTCGCGGGGATGGTCGGCGACCACGTCCGCGTCGAGGGCCACCCACGCAGTCGGCCCAGCACCCTCCCCATACCGTCCCACGAAGCCGTCGAAGAGCTGACCGACGAGGGCGTCCGGCACCGGATCCGCGCGGTTCTCAGCCGCGGCGAGGCGGGCGAGCTCAGCCCGATCGAGGGTCGCCTCAGCGCCACGCATCTGCGCGGCAATGCCACCCAGAATCAGCCCCGCGAGATTCGCCTGGGGGTCGGCGGCCACGACTCGCCCGATGACCGAGCCCCAGCTATGCCCAAAGAGCACGTATGGCGGGTCCGGCAGCAACTCGCGGACCTTCGCTTGGAGAGTGAGTTCGTCAGCAACGACCACGCGCGCGGAGTCGTCACCGGCATCCGCCCAGACCCCCGACTGCATCGCGGTGCGCCCATGGCCGGCGTGGTCATCGGCCGCTACGGCATACCCCTGGTCCAAGAGCGCGCTGATCAGGTGGAGGTAGCGTCGAGAGTGCTCGCCGAGACCATGGACGATCTGGACGACGGCCCTGGGAGGCGAGGTCGGGGTGTAGAGCCAGCCCTGAATGGTGTCGCGGCCGTTGGCCGAAGTGAATTCGATCTCGTACAGAGACATGGCCGAGCTCTCTCGTGGACGCACCGACCCGGCTATCGGCGTCGGGCCGAACGTAGCACCGTCGTTCGCCGGTTTCGGGATCGGTCCACGTCATCGCCGAACCGAGGGCCTCCCCACGGGGTCGCCCATTACTGGGCCAATTGCGTCTGCTTCCACGCCGCGTATTTCTCCCGCAGGCACGCGCCGCAAGGACGAAACCCGGCGGCGATAGCGGTGGATTCGTCGGCAAAGAACACCCGGTTCTGCCGGTAGCCGCCCTTCGCGAGCGCCCGTAAGGAGGCTGGGCAGTCGAGGCGTCCGTAGATGCGCCCTTTGCGATTGCCGCCGAGGGTGCCCGGAGTCGCGCTCTGGTATGGCGTGCGATCCGAGCCGAGGAGCGTGTACGTCTTGGCCTCCATCACATCCCCGCGCCGGCCGTCAGGCGTCGAAGCGGGACTCCCCTCCGTTGCCACAATTCGAAACGTCTCGGGTCGCGGACGTGCACCCGCTTGGAGTCTGGGTCAGTCAGCAGGGACGTCACTTCGCAGCGCGGCCGCGAGCGGCGGGAGATGGGTCTCGACGACGTCGCGGACAACGTCGACGTCGACCCCGAAGTATTGGTGGACCAGGATGTTCCGGAAGCCACGGATCTGCGGCCAGGGAACGTCCGGGTGCGCAGCGGTGATCTCCTCCGGGAGGTGGTTGACGGCTTCGCCGATAATCTGCAGATTGCGTTCGATCGCGTCCTCCGCCATCTCCGCCAGATCACGATCGCCAACCAGCAGGGCGACGTATCGGTGGCACCGCTCAATGGCCTCAAGTACGTCATCGATGCGCTCGGAAGCACCGCGCCTCACAGTGCCAACGCATCCACGAGTGCCGAGGCCGAGATCGGTCGCTTAAGCAGTTGAACGGGAAACACGTCGATGTCATCCCGACCGAACAGGGCTCGCGTTTCCTCCATCAACCCAGAGGCTCGCATGAGCAGGTTTCCGTCGGCAGGGTCCATCTCGACGAGAATGTCGATGTCCGACCCCGCGTGCGCCGTACCGCGGGCGACCGAGCCGAACAACTTCGGGTTGGTCGCGCCATACCGATCGAGAAGCGTCTGGAACGCGTCTCGACGCGCAGCCAAGAGTTCGCGCAAGGCGAGACTCTCCGGCGTCACGGCGACCTCAGACATGGCCTCAGGTTATCGGCCAGGTCCAAGCCCCGGCTGACGTTGAACCTGTTACCTCGGTCAACTCGACGGGCGATCAGAGCGTTGCGCAAATCGACACCCGGCCAAATAGCTAAAAGTCCATGAGCAACTCTGCCGCGGCACTCACCGAGTCAGTGGCTTCAGACGATCCGCGTCAATAACGTCAGACGTTGAAGCGGAACTCCACCGAGTTCCGGCACGTAGGACCATCTGCAGTCAGCGACTACCAAGCCCGTCCGCGCAGGTCGATGTCACCTTCCGGCCACAGCTCGAGCGACGCGGTGATCGGCCGGATGAAGATCGGCTGGCCTGGCTCGTCCACGACAGGTTCGCCATCGCGCCCGATCGACCTCTCGCGGGCAACGATCCGAGTCCAACCACATGACGCGTAGAACGGGACAACTTGCTCTCGACAGCCCAGGTAGCCGAACGCGACGCCGCCGTGATCGCGCATCGACCGCGCTGCCAGCTCCATGAGATCACCCTCGAGACGCTGCCCTCGTGCTTCATCGGAGATCAAGACACCGCCGACCCCCGCGATCGCGACGGTTTCTGAGCCGACAGAGATCTCGCGGTGTGCCCATCCCACGTGGCCTACAACGCGATCATCGATCCGCGCCATCACGTGGGCATCATGCGGTGCGTAGCCATAGGGCTGTTCCCGATCCCACTCTCCGAAATCCTCGAGATACTCGCTGTCGAAGAGCCTTCGAAGTTCGCCCAAATCGGTCTCAGTGAGCTCCTTGTGAGCGATGACCTCGATCGAATGATGCTTCACGCGTCAACCTTCCACGGATCGACCAGCTCGACGCCGGTGTCCACGAAGTCCTTCACGTTGCGCGTCGCGCAGGTTGCTTCGTGCGCCAGGCAGATCGCGGCGATCTGCGCGTCGGCTGTACTGATCGGCGCGCCCGTGCTCTCCCGAGCCACGAGCACGTCTGCATAGAGGTCGGCCGCTACGTCATCGAACGGCAGCACAGCGCGACTGTCCCGGTACGGCTCGAGCGCTGCGGCGATGGACCGGGTCAACTCACCCTTCCGCCGGCCATCCGGCAGCCGCCGCACGCCCGCCAACAGCTCCGCGAGCGTGACAGACGTGATCGCAACATCACCCGTCAACGACGCGAGCCAGTCCACCACGCGTGGCTCCGGCGACGGCCGGAAGATCTCCGAGATGACGTTCGTGTCGAGGACTATCACTCGAAGTCCACCGCCCGCGCGACGTCATCGCGCGCCGCGATCGACAGGCCCTCGATACCGCCGACGTCCTGCGCCGCGGCCAGCAGAGCGACTCCGATGTGCGGCCTCCGTGCGACCTTGGTAAGGATGGCGCGAACCTCGGCCTCCATGGACCGACCGTGCTCCTTCGCCTGCGCGGCGAGCTGCCGCTTCACGGCGTCGTCGAGACCGCGAACGATGATGGATGACATCGGCGATCACCTCCTCCGCTATCAATCATGATAGCACTGCCGGATCGCGCCACACCAGCGCCTGCGAGGCTCAGTCAGCACAAATCCGCCCCGGCCATCTCGCGGTGAGGCAACCGGGGCGGCGAGCAATGCTAGCTTCGTGTGCCCGCTACACGTTGAAGCGGAACTCCACCACGTCGCCGTCCTGCATGACGTAGTCCTTGCCCTCCAGTCGGGCCTTGCCGGCCGACTTAACGGCGGTCATCGATCCCAGCTCATCGAGGTCTGAGAAAGAGACCACCTCGGCCTTGATGAAGCCCTTCTGGAAGTCGGTGTGGATGACGCCCGCAGCCTGGGGCGCGGTCCAGCCCTGCCGAATCGTCCAGGCGCGCGATTCCTTGGGGCCGGCGGTGAGATAGGTCTGCAGGCCGAGAGTGTGAAAGCCAGTGCGTGCCAACTGATTCAGACCGGACTCCTCCGCACCGAAACTCTGCAGCAACTCCAGCGCCTCGTCCTCGGACATCTCCATGAGGTCCATCTCGAGCTTGGCGTTGAGGAAGACCGCATCCGCGGGGGCGACGAGCTTCCGCAGCGAGCCCTGCAGCGCGCTGTCACCGAGCTGGTCCTCGTCGAGGTTGAAGACATAGATGAACGGTTTGGTGGTCAGCAGCCCGAGGCTGGTTGCCAGGTCGCGGTCCACCCCGGCGGCGGCGCCCGCGGCATACAGGGTGTTGCCGGCCTCGAGCACCTGCTGGGCGGCGAGCGCGGTGTCCAGGAGCGCCTTGTCGGCCTTCTTGGCCTTGACTTCCTTCTCCAGGCGCGGGACCGCCTTCTCCAGCGTCTGCAGATCGGCAAGGATCAGCTCGGTCTCGATGACCTCGATGTCGTCCTTGGGCGATACCTTGCCGTCGACGTGCACCACATCGTCGTCGTTGAACGCGCGCACCACCTGGCAGATCGCGTCGGCCTCGCGGATATTGGCGAGGAACTTGTTGCCCAGCCCCTCCCCCTCCGAGGCGCCCTTGACGATGCCGGCGATGTCGACGAAGGAGACGGCCGCGGGCAAGATGCGCTCGGACTTGTAGATCTGCGCGAGCCTGTTCAACCGCCCGTCCGGCAGCGGGACCACCCCGACATTGGGCTCGATGGTCGCGAACGGATAGTTCGCGGCGAGCACATTGTTCTTCGTCAGGGCATTGAAGAGAGTGGACTTGCCGACGTTGGGCAGACCGACGATGCCGATGGTGAGAGCCACGGGGACAAGAGTCTAGACGCGCTGCAGGTGGATGACGATCGCCTGCTCCGGATGCAGGTTGGGCATCGCCAGACCGACCTCCATGAGCACGGCCCCGCTCACCTCCATACCCGGCCGATCCACCCACTCCGGCCAGGTCATCTGCTGCGCCGTCGGCAGCTCACCCAGGGTGGCGGGGCGAACGGCATACCGGGCCTCGGGATCCAAGCCGTCCAGACACAACAAGGCGGGGATCTCCGTCACCTCGGTGACCGGACGGACATACGAGAACACGGCCTCGGAGCCATCGCGCGCCACGACACCGTGCACGATTGGCCCGCGGTGCGGGGTGTCCAGGCGGACCACCTCGCCGGTATGCAGCAGCTCCCGGTGCTCCTTGTGCCAGTCGACGGCGGTGCGCAGCATGGTGAGTTCAGCATCGGTGAGGGTGGCGACATTCCACTCCACCCCCATATGCCAAAAGATCGCGCTGGCAGCGCGCATCGCGAATGACGCGTGCCGGCCGGTGGTGTGCGAGTGGGGTCCACCGATGTGCGAACCGATCAGTTCCGGCGGGCAGACCAGCGAGGTCCACAGGTTGATGTTTTGGCGCTCCAGGGCGTCGATGGTGTCCGAGGCCCACAGTCGGTCGGTGCGCTTAAGGATGCCCAGGTCGACCCGACCGCCGCCGGACGCGCAGGTCTCGATCTCCACGTCCGGGTGACGGCGGCGCAGCTCGTCGAAGAGCGCGTATGCCGCCAGCGTCTGTCGGTGCGTGGCCGGCCGGCCGTCGTGGGCGGCGTCGATCAGATCGCGGTTGTGGTCCCACTTGAGGAAGGCGATCTCGTGCTGGGCGAGGATCTCGTCCAGCCGCCCCAGGATGTGCTCGAAGCACCCGGGATTGGCCAGGTCGAGGGCCTGCTGGCGTCGGGCCAGCGGAGGTTCGCGGCCCGGAACGCGCAGTAGCCAGTCGGGGTGCTCGCGCACCAGGTCCGAGTCGGGGTTCGCCATCTCCGGCTCCACCCACAACCCGAAATCCATCCCGCGCGAGCGCACATGGTCGATGAGCGGGGTAAGCCCGTCCGGCCAGACTTCGTCCGAGACGATCCAGTCCCCCAGCCCGCGCCCGTCGTGCCGGCGCCCGCCGAACCAGCCGTCGTCCAGGACGAAGCGCTCCATCCCCGCGTCCGCGGCCCGGTCCGCCAGTTCGGTGAGCACGTCGAGGCGGTGGTTGAAGTAGACCGCCTCCCAGGTATTGAGCCGCACCGGGCGAGGGGGCGTGGGGGGGG
>CAKZIH010000277.1 GCA_936931335.1 uncultured Nostocoides sp.
ACTGCCACTGCCCCCCGTGGTACTCCCGCCAGCGCGGATCCACCTCGGGCTCCAGCCCCGCCGCGTCCCCGACCGCCTGCGCCGTCACCAGCGCCCGCTGCAGGTCCGAGCAGACCAACCGCACCGGCCGGTATGCCGCCAGCGCCGCCCCGGCGGCGTGCGCCTGGGCCCGACCGGTGTCGGTCAGTTCGACGTCCAGGTGCCCCTGCCATACCCCGTCCACATTGGACTGGGTCTGGCCATGCCGCAGCAGCACCAGGCGCCGCGGGCCGGCGCTCATTCGGCCGCGGGGGCGGCGGCGCCGGCAGTCTGTTCGCGACCGCCCCGCTCACCCTCCCCCGGCTGGCCCTCACCCAGCTCGCCAGCCTGCTCGCCGCCGCTCTGATCGCGACCACCCTGGGCACTACCACCCAGCGCAGCCTGCTCGCTCCCGGTCACCCCGAGATCAAGCACCGGGCAGTCCCGCCAGAGCCGCTCCAGGTCATAGAAGTGATGCTCGTCCTCGTGGAAGACGTGCACCACGATGTCGCCGAAGTCCAGCAGCACCCAGCGGCCCTCGCGGCCCCCTTCGGTGCGCTTCACCTTCGCGCCGGCGAGCCGGACGCGCTCCTCCACCTCGTCGACGATCGCCGCGACCTGGCGGTCGCTGCTCGCCGAAACGATGACGAAGATGTCGGTCAGCGGCATCTGGCCGCTCACGTCGAGGCCGACGATGGTGGTGGCGATCTTGTCGGCGGCCCCCTTGGCGGCGGCGCGGGCAAGTTGCTTGGCGTGGTCGGTTGCTGCCACGTCTCTCCTAGGTAGAACTGGGCTCCGCGACGCGCTGGGGCGCCGCGGCATAGAGGTCATGCTTATTGATGTACTGGACGACGCCGTCGGGCACGAGGTACCACACGGGTTCCCCGCGCCGCACCCGCTCGCGGCAGTCGGTCGAGGAGATCGCCATCGCTGGCACCTCCTGCAGATGCACCCGCTCTGCGGGTAGGCCGTCCTCGCTCAGGTCATACCCGGGCCGGGTGACCCCGACGAATTGCGCGAGCTCGAAGAGTTCGTCGGCGTCCTTCCAGGACAGGATCTGCGCCAGGGCGTCGGCCCCGGTGATGAAGAACAGGTCATACTCGGGCCGCTGCGCGTGCAGGTCACGCAGCGTGTCAATGGTGTATGTCGCCCCCGGCCGCTCGATATCGGCCCGGCTCACCGTGAACCGCGGATTGGACGCGGTGGCGACCACGGTCATCAGGTAGCGGTGCTCCGCCGGGGCGACCTCGCGCCCATCCTTCTGCCACGGCCGCCCGGTGGGGACGAAGACCACCTCGTCGAGATGAAAGAGTGCCGCCACTTCACTGGCGGCGACCAGGTGCCCGTGATGGATGGGGTCGAAGGTGCCACCCATGATCCCCAGGCGGGGCCGACCGCTAGCCGAGCGCGCCGCGCCGGTGGACGCGTCGATGGCGGTGTTCAGGCTCGCTCCGCCTGATCCACGTGCTCGGTGTGCTCCGCAGGCCCGCCGTGCGCCCCGTGCGCGGCACCCCCGAGCTTGGCGGCGGTGCCGCGGAACGCCCAGGTGATCGCCAGCAGCAGCAGGAAGATGGCCATCGCGATGATCGGGAACATGTAAACCGGCATGGGCAGATGGCGCTCCACCGCACCCTCGGTGTGCTCGGCTCCCTCGCCGGCCCACAGAACCGCCGGCACCATCACGCTCGTCAGCATGCAGACACCTTATCGCGGGCGCGTCACGCCGATCGGCGCGCGTGTCGTCCACCAATCTTGCCCACAGGCCTGTGCGTGACACCCTGGCTAAGGCAGCCGCCCTGTGGACAGCCCGCCGGGCCTTGCACTGCTCGTTGCGAGCGGCCGGGGCGGGGGCTTAAATGGACGCTTCGGCGCGGTCGGGTTCCCGGTCGCGCCGAGGAGCAGGAGATAACGAGGGCGGCCGGTTCACCGGCCCTGGGGCCGGCAACGGTCTACAGCCCGTGTGGCGACGGCACGGGGGCACCACGAGACTTCTGCGCCGGTGTCAGTGCACCACCGCCCTGCCGCGATGGTGGCCGGCGTCGCCTGGCTGCCGATCCGCGGATCGGTACTGGCAGGCCCGGCCCCCGATCCTCATACGTCGGGGGCCGGGACCTCCCAGCCTTGCCCAAGGATTGCTCGCCTGGCATCGCCCGCCCAGCCGGTATGCCGTGTGCCCACCCCCGCGCGCCCACCGGCTTCGTAGACTCCCCTGCCATGTCCCACCCCCAACTGAGCATCGTCGTGCCGATGTTCGACGAGGAGGAGGTCCTGCCCCAGTTCGCCGCCCGGCTGCGCCCAGTGCTGGACGGGCTGACGGGTGCCGACGGGCAGGCCACGCCATATGAGGTGGTGGCCGTGGACGACGGAAGCGGCGACGGCACTCCCATCGGACTGCAGCGCCTGCGCCGGGAGTGGCCGCAACTGCGGGTGATCCGCCTGCGCACCAACGCCGGCCACCAGGCCGCGATCAGCGCGGGCTTGGCCCGGGCCACCGGAGACTATGTGGTGACCATCGACGCCGACCTGCAGGATCCCCCGGAGACCATCGCCGAGATGCTGCATACGGCCACGGCGCACCAGGTCGACGTGGTCTATGGCGTGCGCGCCGACCGCTCCAGCGACACCGCCTTCAAGCGAGGCAGCGCGCGGCTGTTCTACCGCTCGATGGACCGGCTCGCCGACACCGGAGCCCCGGCGGATGCGGGCGACTTCCGGCTGATGTCGCGCGCCACCGTGGACGCGATCAACGCCCTGCCCGAATACGGCCGTGTGCTGCGTTTCGTCGTCCCCGCCCTGGGGTTCCCGTCCGCCTCGGTCACCTATCGGCGCGAGGAGCGGGCGGCCGGGCGCTCGAAGTACCCCTTCGCCAAGATGCTGCGGCTGTCGGTGGACTCGGTAACCGCTTTTTCGTTGGCGCCCTTACGGTTTGCCACCTACCTGGGGCTCTTTGGCGGGCTGGCTGCGCTCGCCCTGCTCGTCTATGCCCTGGTCGCGCGGGCCACCGGCCAAGTGGTCGCTGGGTGGACCTCGACGGTGGTCATCGTGTCCGCCGTGGGCGCGGTGCAACTGCTCGCCCTGGGCATCCTCGGCGAATATGTCGGGCGCCTGTATGCCGCGGTGCAGGCCCGGCCGTCCTATCACGTCGCCTACGACTCGGCGGAGCAGTCGCATGAGTGACAGCCGCGTGAGTGAGGACGGCCCGCGCCTGGAGCGCGACCAGCACGGCGGGGTTACCTTGTGGGTCGACGATTTCCCCCAGTCGTATGTCGATCCCGCCGACCCCGGCCTGCTCGCCTTCGAATACCTCGCGCACCTCGGCACGATCACCGACGCCCTGGCCCCGGCCGGCGAGCGCCTGCGAGTCACCCATATCGGCGGCGGCGCCCTCACCCTGCCCCGGTATGTCGAGTACACCCGCCCCGGCTCGCCCCAGATCGTCCTGGAGCCGACCGAGTCGGTCACCGAGTTGGTACGCCGCGAACTGCCGCTGCCGCGCGGGCATCGGATCCGGGTGCGCCCGGTGGACGGGCGCCGCGGGCTGGCCGAGATCGCTACGGCCAGTGCGGATTTCGTGGTGCTGGACGCCTTCGCCGAGGGCAGCGTGCCGGCGGAACTGACCAGCGCCGAGGCGGTCGGTGAACTGCGGCGCGTGCTGGTCACCGGGGGCGCCGCCGCGCTCAACCTGCCCGACGATCCCGCGCGCCGCTATCTCACTCGGGTGCTGGCCACCCTGGCCGGAGCCTTCGCGGAACTGGCGATCATTGCCACCCACGATGTGCTCAAGGGCCGGCGCTTCGGCAACTACGTGGTGCTCGCCGGGGACTCGCTGCCCACCGCCGAGCTCGCCGCCGGAGTCGCCCGCTCCCCCTTCCCCAGCGGCGTATGGGGTCCACCCCGCTGCCGCCTGCTGGCCGCCTCGGCCAGCCCGCTGACCGACACCGACCCGCTCGCCTCCCCCGCACCCCCGGAAGCCCGCGGGTGGCGGGTGCGCGGCTAACGCAGCCGGAACTCAGCCCGGTCGGAATTCACACGGGCCGGGCCCGGGCGCGCCGGGTTCAGACCGGCCAAAACTCAGACCGGCTGAGACTCAGACCGGCTGAGACTCAAACCGGCCGGGCGGTCGCCATCAAGGTCACCCCGGGCAGACGGCGCACCGGGAGGAGCCGCTCCACGCGCACCACCGTGTGCAGCGCGGCGTTGACCAGGCGTGGCAGGTCGGTCAGGTCGCTGCCGCTGCTGGAGCGCCGCCGCAGCTGCACCGCGGGGCGCAGCAGCACGTTCCACGACCACAGCTCATCCAACCGGAACCCGTTGTCCTGCAAGACATCCGTCAGCGTCTCGCGGGTATAGCGGCGGACATGGTCCACGGCGACATCATGCGCGGACCACAGCTTCGGGTCGCACGGGACGGCGATCTGGAAGGTTCCCTCCGGGCGCAGCACCCGGCGCACCTCGCGCACCGCCGCGCCGTCGTCCTCGATGTGTTCCAGCACGTCATAGGCGACGACCAGGTCCAGGCTGCCGGGCGCGAGCGGCAGCGCGGTGGCGTCGGCGCGCATCACCTCGAGGCCGCGCTCACGGCATACGGACGCACCCTCGGCGCCATACTCCAGGGCGATCGTCTGCCAGCCGGCGCGGCGCAGCACCCGGGTGTTGCCGCCGCCGGCGGCGCCGATGTCCAGGGCGCGACCGGGCGGCATACCGGCAATCGATTGGGCGAGCAGGTGACGGCGCTCGGCATACCACCAGTGGCGGTCCTCGAGCTGGGTGAGCTTGCGGACTTCCTTGTCGTGCATCAGCTTCGGATGTGCCCGTCGCCCTCGACGACCCATTTGGTCGTCGTCAGTTCCGGCAGCGCCATCGGGCCGCGGGCGTGCAACTTCTGGGTGGAAATGCCGATCTCCGCGCCGAACCCGAACTCGCCACCGTCGGTGAAGCGCGTCGAGGCGTTGACCATCACCACGGCGGCATCCACCTCGGAGCTCCAGCGGCGGGCCGCCCCGCGGGCCTCGGTGACGATGGCCTCGGTATGACCCGAGCCATACCGGCCCACGTGCTCCAGCGCGCCGCCCAGGGAGTCCACGACCGCGACGCTCATCTCCAGCGCGTGATATTCGGTCGCATAGTCCGCATCGCTCGCCTGCGCCCAGGGCACCCCGGCCGCCTCGGCGATCGTCCCCGCCGCCGCATCCGTATGCAGCACCACCCCCGCCCCGGCCAGCTCGGTGAGCGCCTTGGGCAGGAAGTCCTCGGCGATTTCTCGGTGCACGAGAAGGGATTCCGCGGCATTGCAGACGCTGGGGCGGTGGGTCTTGGAGTTGACGGTGATCGCCAGCGCCTTGTCCAGGTCCGCGGCGGCGTCGACATAGACATGGCAGTTGCCGACGCCAGTCTCGATCACCGGCACCGTGGAGTTCTCCACCACGCTCTGGATCAGCTCGGCGCCGCCGCGTGGGATGAGCAAGTCCACCTGACCACGCGCGGTCATCAGCGCCCGGACTGCGTCGTGGCCACCGCCGTCGAGCAGGCCGATGGCATCGGGATTGCGCCCCTGGGCAGCCAGCGCCTCGCGCAGCACCGCGACCAGCACCCGGTTGCTGCTCGCCGCCGCGGACCCCCCGCGCAGGATCACCGCATTGCCGGACTTCAGTGCCAGCGCGGCGGCGTCGACCGTGACATTGGGCCGCGCCTCGTAGATCATCCCGAGCACGCCCATGGGCACCCGGACCTGCCGGATCTGCAGGCCATTGGCCAGGGTGGCACCCCGGACGATCTCCCCAACCGGGTCGGGCAGGCCGGCGATGGCCCGCACCGCATCGGCGATCGCGCCGACCCGCTCGGGGGTGAGGGTGAGCCGGTCGAGCAGGCTCTCGCTCATCCCGCCCTCGCGGCCGCGGTCTAGGTCCTCGGCGTTGGCGGCGACGATGCGCGCGTTTGCGGCATCCAGGGCGTCGGCGAGCGCCCGGAGCGCCGCGTCCTTGTCGGCCCGGGTCAGCAGGGCGAGTTCGCGGGCGGCGACGCGCGCCGCGGCGGCCAGCCCGGCGACGAGCTCGCGTGCCTCGGAGGCGGGTATCGACATACGGCCCAGGGTATGCCGCGCACCCGGTTCACCGCCGCCGCGTCCGGCCCCGGCGCGGGCGGTGCGGCACAATCGGGAGGTGACCACGATCGTCTCCATTCAGTCCGCCGTCGCCTACGGCCACGTCGGCAACTCGGCCGCCGTCTTCCCGCTCCAGCGTCTCGGGGTCGAGGTGTGGCCGGTGTACACGGTGAATTTCTCCAACCACACCGGGTATGGCGCCTGGCGCGGTCCGATGATCCCCGCCGCCGATGTGCGCGAGGTGCTCACCGGGATGGAGGAGCGCGAGGCGTTCGGCGAGGTCGACGCGGTGCTCTCCGGCTATCAGGGCGGCACCGAGATCGGCGACGTGATCCTCGATGCGGTGGCCCGGGTCAAGGCCGCCAACCCGAAGGCGATCTATGCCTGCGACCCGGTGATGGGCAATGCCAAGAGCGGCTGCTTCGTGCACCCGGATATCCCCGTGCTGCTGCGCGAGCGGGTGGTCCCCCAGGCCGACCTGATCACGCCGAACCAGTTCGAGCTGGGCTTCCTGACCGGCACCGAACCGGAGACCCTCGAGGACACGCTCGCGGCGGTGGACAAGGCCCGCGAGATGGGCCCCGCCACCGTGTTGGTGACCAGCGTCCTGCGTCCCGACCGCGAACCCGACACCATCGAGATGCTCGCCGTCCACGGCGACGAGGCGTGGCTGGTACAGACCCCGCAGCTGCCGCTGAAGGCCAATGGCTCCGGTGATGTCACCGCGGCCCTGTTCACCGCGCACCTGCTGGAAACCGGCCGCCCCGACATCGCGCTGGCCCGCACCGTGTCCAGCGTGTATGCGCTGCTCAAGCGCACCCTCGACTCCGGCCGCCGCGAGCTGCAACTCGTGCAGAGCCAGGCCGAGATCGCCAACCCCGCCTGCGAGTTCACCCCCCGCCGGGTGCGCTGACGCTGGTCACCAGTTTCTCTCCGGCTGCCGGAACCTTGCGCTTCCCCCCACTTTGCAGCAGAGGGTGAGCGCAAGTTTCCCGGGGGAAGGTATGGGGCGTCGCGCGAAATCAGCGCGCCCCGCGGCCCCAGCGCCGCCGGTCAGCCGACCGGCGCGCCGTCCAGGCGTCGGCCGACCAGGGTGGTCCCCGCCGCCAGCACCAACCCGACCACCACGATGGCCACCACCGGCGCGGCCGTCAGCGAGTCCGCGGCCCGGGCCACGAACGCCCCACCCAGCGCCGTGGTGATCGCCACCCCGACCGAGGCCGCGACGGTGCGGGCGGCGGCATACCGGCCCAACTCCTCGGCGTCGACCATGGTGACGATCTCGGTCGCCAGGACATTGCTGATCACGCCCATGCCCAGCGCCGCGAGGGCAAAGAGCGCCATCCCGGCCGCCAGGTTGACCCGATCCAGCGCCAGCAGCAGCGGTCCGAGCGCACCGAGGGTCATCAACCCCATACCGGTGGCGGCGAGCGTGCCGGGAGTGGCGCGTGCCCGGATCGCCAGACGGCTGACGACATTCGAGCCCAGGGCCCAAAAGACCCCGGTCACGCTCAGGCTCAGGCCGGCCAGCACCGCCGGTTCGTCGCGCACGGACGTGAGCAGCAGCGGCAGGTAACCGCCGAGGGCGGCGAATGCG
Organism: uncultured Nostocoides sp.; assembly: GCA_936931335.1. Taxonomy (GTDB): domain Bacteria; phylum Actinomycetota; class Actinomycetes; order Actinomycetales; family Dermatophilaceae; genus Nostocoides_A. Next base: position 7,716 of record CAKZIH010000277.1, read on the forward strand.
CCATTGCACAGCAGGGTGAGCATGACGTTGGCCGGCGCGCCGGGCGCGAGACGGATCGCCCCGGCCGGCAGGGCGTGCGCCAGCCGGATGCCGATCAGTACCAGCGCGCCGACAGTCGCCACCAGCGCCACCCGAGACCCGCTCACCAGCGCCGCCGAACCCCAGGTCAGCACCCCGATTCCCACCGCCACCGCGGCCGCCGCGGCGACGCTGCTGCGCTCGGCCTGCGACCAGGGCCGGTCCTCGCGCCCCAGCGCCTGAGCAAGCACCGGCCGCAGCGCGAGCACCGCGGGGAGGGCCAACACCAGGGCCACTAGGAAGGCCGCCCGCCAACCCCAGAGCTGCGCGATCCCGCCGGCGATCCCCGGTCCGATCAGCGACGGCAGGATCCAGGCCGTGGAAAAGGCAGCAAAAAGCTTGCCGCGCACCGCATCCGGCAACAGATCGGCAACCAGCACGATCAGCCCCACATCGAGCAGCCCCTCCCCCATCCCGGACAGCGCGCGGCCCACGACGAAGACCCAGATGCCCGGCGCCAATCCCGACATCAACTGGGCGACGACGACCAGCACCAGCCCGGCGATCAGTACCCGGCGCGGACCCACATGATCGGTCCACGCCCCAGCCGCCGCCGAGGCCACGAGGAAGGTCACCGCCGGCATGGCGGAGGCCAGCCCGAACCAGCGCAGCGCCCCAAAGTCTTCCGCGACCAGCGGCAGGACTGTGGTGATGGACCGGTTCTCGTATGCCGCCAGGGTCACCAGGAGCAGCGCCGCGATCGTGATCGCCCGGTAGCGCCGCGAGAAGATCCCGGCCGGCGTCCGGTCCGCGGTGTCGGTCCGCTCGGGGCTGGGTTCGTTGGCGTGCACGGGCAGGTGCAACACCCGCGCGCCGGGAATTCATCCGCACGCTCACCGTCCCGGTGGCGGCAATCGGCCGCGGCCAGCAAGATGTCCGGCATGCCCGGTGCCCTCCCCCTGGCCCTGTCCACTTTGCTCAGCGCCGGCCTCGCGGCCGGCGCTTCTTGTGCCGCCCCCGCGAGCGCGCTGAACGCGCCGCCGGCCGCCACCCCGGCGAGCGCCCCCACCTCCGCAAGCCCTACCGCCGCCGACTCGACCCGCGCTGAAGCGCCGACGCTGCAGGTGGACGTGCTGCATACCGGCCTGGACATCCCGTGGGAGATCCAGTTCATCAACTCCACGCAATACCTGCTCACCGAGCGCCCCGCCCGGATCTGGCTGGGCAATATCGACCCCGCGATCCCACTCAAGCGCGTCGCCGCCAACCTCAGCGACGTCTGGGTGAGCAAGGAGAAGGGGTTGCTGGGCATGGCCGTCGACCCGGCCTTCGCGACTAACCGCACCTTCTACACCTGCCAGTCGAACCGCGCCGCCAGCGACTTCCGGGTGATCCGTTGGCGGCTGGCGGCCAACGGCGTCGGCGCCACCCGCGTCGGCAAGCCGCTGATCGCCGGGATCCCGACTGGCCGGATGCACGCCGGTTGCCGGGTACTCGTCGCCCCGGATAAGAGCGTATATGTGACCACCGGGGACGCTGCCGACGGCCTGGCCCCGCAGACCCTGACCAACCTTGGTGGCAAGATCCTGCGCGTCAACCGCGACGGCTCGATCCCGGCGACCAATCCGTTCGCCGGCCGCACTGGCCCGATCCGGTATGTCTGGAACTGGGGCCACCGTAATGTCCAAGGCCTGGCCGTGCGGCCGGGCACCAGCCAGATGTTCAGCGCCGAGCACGGACCGGACATGGACGACGAGGTCAACCGGGTGCTCAAGGCCAGCAACTATGGCTGGGACCCGCGGTTCGCCGATGGCACGCCCGGCTACAACCAGGACGTCCCGATGACCGACACCATCAAGTTCCCGAATGCGGTCCCGGCGATCTGGTCGTCGGGTTTCCCGACCCGCGCCACCAGCGGTATGGAGTTCGTCACCGGCCCCCAGTGGGGCAGCTACACCGGGACCCTGTGGGTGGCGCTGCTCAAGGATTCGGGCGTGATGGCGCTCTCGCTCACCCCGACCGGCACCGTCGCCGCCGTTGCGGACGTCCCCGAGTTGGCCGGCACCCATGGCCGGCTGCGCACCATTCGCCGCGCCCCGGATGGCTCGCTCTATGTGCTGACGGCGAATGGCGGTGGGCAGGACAAGGTGCTGCGGGTCACCGCGCTCGGCTGAGGCTCAGCGCAGGACGAGGTTGTCCCGGTGGATGACCTCACGGGCATACTCCGGGCCGAGGGCGTCGGCGAGTTCGCGGGTGGAGCGGCCGATCAGGCGCGGCAGGTCGACGGCGTCATAACCGACCAGGCCACGCGCCAGGACCGTCCCGTCCGGGCCGGCCACATCCACCGCGTCGCCGTCCACGAACGCCCCGTCCACGGCGACGATCCCGGCAGGCAGCAGGGATTTGCCGCGCTCAACCAGCGCCCGGACCGCGCCCGCGTCGACGTGCAAGACCCCGCGCGGAGTCGTCGCGTGGGCAATCCACAGCTTGCGGCTGCGCTTGCCCTCGGCGCCGGGCACAAAAATCGTGCCCACGTCTTTCCCGCTCAAACCGGCGCCCACCGCGGTCGCGGCGCACAGCAGCGCGGTTACCCCGGCCGAGTTCGCGATCGCCGCGGCCTCCACCTTGGTAGCCATCCCGCCGGTACCCACCGACGAACCCGAGCCGCCGATGCGCACCTGCTCCAAGTCGGCGGCGGAAGTGACCAGCGGGATGCGCTGGGTGCCGGGCTCGCTGGGCGGACCGTCATACAGGCCGTCGACATCGGTGAGCAGGACGAGCGCCTGCGCGCGCACCAGGTGCGAGACCAGTGCCGCGAGCCGGTCGTTGTCGCCGAACCGGATCTCGTGAGTGGCCACCGTGTCGTTCTCGTTGACGATGGGCACGATGCCCAGCTCCAGCAGTCGCTCCAGGGTGCGGCGGGCGTTGGTGTAGTGACTGCGGCGGGTGACATCGTCGGCGGTCAGCAACACCTGCCCGACCGTGAGCCCGTATGCCGCGAACGCCCGCGAGTAGGCCGCCATCAGCGCCCCCTGGCCCACGCTGGCCGCGGCCTGCTGGGTGGCCAGGTCGCGGGGGCGTTGGCTCAGACCCAGCGGGCCGATCCCGGCCGCGATGGCACCCGAGGAGACCAAGACCACGCTGTCCCCGCGCAGCCGGCGCTGCGCCAGCGCTTCGACCAGGGCGTCGATGCGGGCCGGGTCGAGCCGGCGCCCGTCGTCGGTGGTGAGCGAGGACGACCCGACCTTGACCACAATCCGGCCGGGTCCGCTGATCCGGGACCGGGCTGCCGCCAGCGGGTCTGGGTTCACCGGCTCTGGGTTCACCCGGTCGGGGTCCACCCGGTCGGGGTTCACCCGGTCGAGCGTCATCGCTCGTCGTCGGGGTCGGTCCAGTGGCCCGCGCGGCGCTCCTGCGCGAGTTCGTCGCGGGCCGCGGCCTGCGCGTCCTTGCGGGCGTGGAACTCGGTGCGGCGCTCGGTGTTGGTGCGCCGGTGACGGTCCTCGAGACGGGCATCGGTGCCGCGGCCACCGAGCAGTTCGGCGCCGCCGACGAGCGTGGGTTCCCAGTCGAAGACCACGGAGTTCTCGGCCGGGCCAATCAGCACGGTGGAGCCGGCCACGGCGCCCGCGGCCAGCAGGGCCTCCTCGACCCCGGCGCGCTGCAGGCGGTCGGCGAGATAGCCCACGGCCTCGTCGTTGCTGAAGTCGGTCTGGCGCACCCAACGCGTCGGGCGATCGCCGACGACCCGGAACACCGTCTCGTTGCCGTCCTGCTCGCGCACGATCCGGAATCCCTTGTCGTCCACCGCTTTTGGCGTGACGATGACCCGCTGCGGGGTGGCCTCGCGCACGCGCTCCTGCTCGGCCCGGGCGGCCTCGACCGCGCGGGCCATGGCGAAGATCCACTCTCGCAGGCCCTGGTGAGCGACCGCGGAGACGGTGAACACCTCATACCCGCGTTCGCGCAGGTCGGGTTCGACGAGCTCGGCCAGCTCGCGCGCCTCGGGCACATCGCTCTTGTTGAGGACGACCATGCGCACGCGCTCGGCGAGCGGGCGCCCACCCAGCAGATCGCCGGGGACATAGGCGGCGAGTTCGGCCTCGATCACGTCGAGATCGCTGAGCGGGTCGCGGCCGGGATCGAGGGTGGCGCAGTCGATGACGTGCACGAGCACCGAGCAGCGCTCAACATGCCGCAGGAACTCCAGTCCCAGGCCGCGGCCCTCGGAGGCGCCCGGGATCAGCCCGGGCACGTCCGCGACGGTGAACCGGCTGGAGCCCGCGGTGACCACGCCGAGGTTGGGGACCAGCGTGGTGAACGGATAGTCGGCGATCTTGGGCCGGGCCGCGGAGATCACCGAGACCAGCGAGGACTTGCCGGCCGAGGGGAAGCCGATCAGCGCCACATCGGCGAGCGACTTGAGTTCCAGGACGATCTCGGCGTCCTCGCCCGGCTCGCCGAGCAGCGCGAACCCGGGGGCCTTGCGCCGCGCGGACGACAGGGCCCGGTTGCCCAGTCCCCCGCGCCCGCCGCGGGCCACGGTCACGGTTGCGCCGGGGCCGACCAGGTCGGCGATGAGCTCACCGGAGCGGGTGGTCACCACCGTGCCCTCGGGGACATTGAGGATCAGGTCCGCGCCCTTGGCCCCGTCGCGCTCGTCGCCGGCGCCGGGCTGGCCGTTGTCGGCGCTGCGGTGGGGATTGCGGTGGTAGTCCAACAGGGTGGTGGCCTGCGGATCGACGGTGACGATGACATCGCCGCCATTGCCCCCATTGCCGCCGTCGGGCCCGCCGAGGGGCTTGAACTTCTCGCGGCGAATCGAGGCGACACCATGGCCGCCTTTGCCCGCGGTGACGTGCAGCAGCACGCGGTCGACGAAGGTGGTCATCACGGCCTTTTCAAGGGTATTGCGTGCGGAGAAAACACAAACTGGGGCGAGCCATTCGGCCCGCCCCAGGTGCGTGAGCACGTATGCCGTGAGTGACGGCATACGTCCTCGGGGTCACTGTGCGGCGGTACCCGCCGGGACGATGCTGACGACGCGGCGACCACGCTTGGTGCCGAACTCGACCTGGCCGTCGGCCAAGGCGAAGAGGGTGTCGTCGCCACCGCGGCCGACGTTGTCGCCGGGGTGGAAGTGGGTGCCGCGCTGACGGACGATGATCTCGCCGGTGCCGACGAGCTGTCCGCCGAAGCGCTTCACGCCGAGGCGCTGGGCGTTGGAGTCGCGACCGTTACGGGTCGAGGATGCTCCCTTTTTGTGTGCCATGGCTGGTGTCCTTTGCTCGGGAAGTCGCTGCGGTTCAGGCGTCGATCGCGGTGATCTTGACCTGGGTCAGGTGCTGACGGTGACCCTGGCGCTTGCGGTAGCCGGTCTTGTTCTTGAACTTCATGATCGTGATCTTGGGGCCCTTGGCGGGACCCACGACCTCGGCCTTGACCGACACCGACGCCAGCTTGTCGGCGTCGGAGGTGACGGTCGAGCCGTCGACGAGCAGAAGCGGGGTCAAGTCGAGGCTGTCGCCGGCCTTGCCGGAGACCTTGTCGATGAGCAGGACGTCGCCAACCGACACCTTCTCCTGCCGACCACCCGCACGAATGATCGCGTACACGTGTAGAACTCGCTTTCCGTTGAGCATGAGGGTCGCACTCTTGGACCGGCCGGTCGCTACCCCTTGCGGGACACCAGCGCGGTGGGCGCACCAAGGATCAATGCTACCCGGGTGCGGCGGTTGGGCCAAACCGTGC
>CAKZIH010000278.1 GCA_936931335.1 uncultured Nostocoides sp.
TAGCGCACTTGACTGGGGGTCAAGGGGTCGCAGGTTCAAATCCTGTCAGCCCGACTGAGTTCGTTGGTTTACCAGCGGATACGCGGTCACCGAGGTAGTGAGAGAGGTCCCAACCGGACTGATGTCACCGCTGGAGTCACCGCAAGATCTGCGGAAGGCCCCGACACCACACGGTGTCGGGGCCTTCGCGTTGCCGTCGAGACCGGCGCGGGCTACCGAGAGCTGTCCCCAGTCGTAGCTATCGTGTGGCTCACCGCTGCGATCCAGCGTGCGAGCAGGCAACGGAAGGGCGACATGGGCAGCAAGACCGCGGGCGGCGGATCCAAGCGCGAGAGCCTAGGTAAAGCGAAGGCGGCTAAGGACGACGAGTTCTACACCCAGTTGTCCGACATCGAGAAAGAACTGCGGCACTACAAGAAGCACTTCAAGGGCAAGGTCGTCTACCTCAACTGCGACGACCCCCGCGAATCAGAGTTCTTCCACTACTTCAGCTACAACTTCGAGAAGCTCGGCCTGAAGAAGCTCATCGCTGCCTGTTACAAGAGCCAGAACATGGACCTGTTCTCCACCGAGGACAGCGAGGAGGCCGTCTACCTCGAGTACGAAGGCGACAAGGACGGCGACCGCATCCCGGGTCGTGACGAGATCGAGGTTCAGGCTTTCGCCGGCGACGGTGACTTCCGTTCGCCGGAGAGCATCGCGCTGCTCAAGCAGGCCGACATTGTCGTCACGAACCCGCCGTTCAGCCTCTTCCGCGAGTACGTCGCCCAACTCATCGAACACGAGAAGAAGTTCCTCATCATCGGGAACATGAACGCCGTCACCTACAAGGAGATCTGGCCACACATCGAAGCGAACCAGATCTGGCTCGGAGTAACCCGGACCGGTACTGGGCAGATGTGGTTCCGGGTCAATGACGACTTCCCCGTCAAGACCGGGCAACGCACCGAGGACGGGCAGCGCTACCAGACAATCGGGAGCTCGGCTTGGTTCACCAACCTCGACCACGCCAAGCGCCACGAGGATCTCATCCTGTACAAGGCCTACCACCCTGAGCGCTACCCGACGTATGACAACTACGACGGCATCGAGGTGTCCAAGGCTGTCGAGATTCCAATGGACTACGACGGCGTGATGGGCGTCCCCATCACGTTCCTCGGCAAGCACAACCCCGACCAGTTCGAGATCGTTGGAATCGCCAAGGCCCCCCTTGGAAAACCCAGCAAGGTGTACCCCCAGCAGACTCAGGTCAGCGCGGCCGGCATCCAAAGTCAGGTCACCAAACTCAACGATGGCCCGGCACTCAAGGTCGAGGTGCCACCCGCTGGCAAGACCTACTACATGGTCGACGGGTCGACCTACGTGCAGCAGTACGCGAGAGTCCTTATCCGTCGCAAGGAGACAGCCTGATGAAGATCGAGCTCAAGCGGATCCCGGTCCGGGACCTCGTCGAGGGCTATGAGGACAACGACGAACTGGGCGTGCGGGCCTACGACAGCAAGCTGGACGTGCGCCCGCCCTACCAGCGCGAGTTCGTCTACAAGGACAAGCAGCGTGACGCCGTCATCGCAACCTTGCGGCGCGACTTTCCGCTCAACGTCATGTACTGGGCCGTGCTCGACAAGGCCGACGCCGACGGCGTCGAGTTCGAGATCATCGACGGCCAGCAGCGCACAATCTCCATCTGCCAGTACGTCGAGGGAGATTTCTCTATCGAGGTTGACGGCCATCAGATGGCCTTCCACAACCTCCAGGACGACCAGCAGCAGCAGATCCTCGACTACGAGCTGATGGTCTACCTCTGCGAGGGCACGGACTCCGAGAAACTCGACTGGTTCAAGACAATCAACATCGCCGGCGAGAAGCTGACCGATCAGGAGCTGCGTAACGCCGTCTACCACGGTCTTTGGGTCGCCTCGGCCAAGAAATACTTCTCGAAGAGCGGCTGCCCGGCGTACGCGATCTCCTCGGACTACGTGACCGGCTCGCCCATCCGACAGGAGCTCCTCGAGACCGCGATCAAGTGGATCAACGACGGCAAGGTCGACGAATACATGCGCGACCACCAGCACGACCATGACGCGGCGGCCCTGTGGACTCACTTCCAGGGAGTCATCACCTGGATCGAGACGACCTTCACCAAGAAGCGGGCAAAGATGAAGTCGGTCAAGTGGGGACCGCTCTATGCCAAGCACCATGCCTCCGACTACGACACTGTGAAGCTCGAGGAGCGAGTCTCGGCGCTCATGGGCGATCTGGATGTGAAGAACAAGCCAGGGATCTACGCGTACCTGCTTGACGGCGAGAAGGACACTAAGCTGCTCGACGTCCGGGTCTTTGATGACCGGACAAAGCTGGCCGCCTACGAGCAGCAGACGAAGGAAGCGGAGGCCGAAGGCATGTCGAACTGCCCCATGTGCGCTTGTGGCCATCAAGCGAACAAGGCCCGCGTCTATGAGTTCACCGAGATGGACGCCGATCATGTGGCCGCGTGGAGCAAGGGCGGGAGTTCGGACCTGAAGAACTGCCAGATGCTGTGCATCCCGCACAATCGTTCCAAGGGAAACCGATGACAGCCGTCCCTAGGGTCGCGGACCTGAAAAGGCGCAAGGAGAAGAATGGCCAAGGGTGACAACCTTCCGACCGTGTGGGAGTTATCTCCTCACACCAAGGCCAAGCACGACATTCTTACTCGGTACCTTGGTGCGTGGTTTGGCATTTTTGGTCATAGCCCACGCCACTCGGCGGTGAATGTGATTGATGGTTTCGCCGGACCGGGTCGCTACAGCAAAGGCGAGCCCGGCTCGCCCGTCTTGACCCTGGACACCCTCCTTCGCCACGCATCATTCAGCAAGTTCAAATCCACAAAGTTCTACTTCGCCTTCAATGAGCAAGATGCGGATCGGTACGCCTCCCTGCGGAGAGAAGTGGCTGCGCTGAAGGCATCCCATTCCCCGTGGCCGAGTAATGTGACCACCGAAGAGACAAGCGCCAATTTTCAGGACTTGATTCGGGATCTTTTGACATCCCTCAAGCCCGGCCATGTGCTAGCCCCCACATTCGCCTTCATCGATCCTTTCGGCTATCGGGACGTTCCTATGCGGCTAATCAAGGAAGTCGCAGAGCAGCCTTGTTTCGAGCTCTTCATCTACTTCGACTTTAATAGTGTCAACCGATTCGCTACGGCAGGTAACGTCGACACTCACTTCGATGCACTGTTTGGCTGTGCGGAATATAGGAACGCACCCATGGGCGGACGCGAACGTCAGGCATTTCTTCACGACCTCTATGAATCGCAGTTACGATCTATTTGTGGATTCAAGTTCGTGCGTAGCTTCGGGATGATAAATAAGGGTGGACACACTGGGAACTATCTCTTTTTCTGCACCAATAGCGCCCTTGCCTACGATCGAATGAAAGAGGCAATGTGGAAGCTTTCCCCAAGCGGGGACTACAAGTTTGATGACCGCCTGGCCGGTCAGCAGATCCTGTTCGGAAACGAGGCTGACACTGCGCCGCTCCAGGATGAGTTAGCCTCCCACTTCGCGGGGAGATCTGTAAATTTTGAAGTGGTCAGCCAGTATGTGGTCTCGGAAACGCCCTTCTACAGTGGCCAGGTGAAGAAACTTACCCTAAAACCAATGCAGAATGAAGGGCGAATCTCGTCGCCGAATCAGAAGACGAAGGGAACCTTCCCTGACGGTACGATTATCGAGTTTCCGTCGCTGCCCGTCTGACAGATGGCTATCAAAGGGCTGTTGCTAATGCCGGCATCTCGTCCCACGTGCGTCCGTCGAGCTCGCGACCGTTGGCCTTGGGCGTCCGGCCACCCCACTGCTTGAAGAAGAAGGCCACGCCGGCGTGTGCGCACTGGTCGCGGATGTCCTCTACCCAAGCCTCATCCATCGGTCGAGCATGCGGCCCCGACTCGCCACCTGCGATCACCCAGTCGATTCCCTCGAGATCCAGCCCGGGCAGCGCGGTGAGTAACGGTTCGCAGGACAGGAACGTCGTGGCGGCTGGAACTCTGCGCAGGTGGTCGATCCGGTCGAGGACATCGGACGACTCCACAGAGACGCCCATCCACAGGTTCTCCGGCCAATCCAGCTTGTCGGCGACCCTCTCCATCCGTAGGGCGCGCTTCGTGAGGACCTGGTACGTGTGCTCTGGCGTATCGCGGATGACGTCGAAGATGTCGCGGATGAAGTCCAGGGGCACCTTCGCGTGGAAGAGGTCGCTCATCGAGTTGACGAACACGACCTTCGGGCTGCGCCACCGGTAGGGCTGCTCCAGCGACCTCGGGTGGACCGTGACGCCGAACCCTGGGCCGGAGGTGCGCGGGTCGCCGTCGTTCTGGTACTTCTCTGCGCCCATGGCCTTGAGTCGTTTCGAGAGTGCCAACGCGTAGCAGTTGTCGCAGCCGGCGGCGACACGGTCGCAACCTGTGACTGGGTTCCAGGTGACCTCGGTCCACTCGATCGCGCTGTTCGTGGCCACGCTTCACTCCCAGGTCGGCTCTCGATGCTGATCTTTGATGCTAGTCGTACCCTCCGACACTTCCGCGGTGGGCGCGCTGGGTGGCGGATCCAGTTGCTCGAGGTCAGACTGGATCTGAGGAGGTTGACATGACGATCCGCGTGACCCGCGATCAGGTCGACAACGCGAAGCTGCTGATGGCGCTAGACCGCGCCGACGGGCGGGAGTGCGACGAATGGATCGTGCGTCTGGCCGGTGCAAGCACCGCCGTCGGTGAGGCTCCCAGTGCTCTGCCCGACGCTCCTACGATCGCGCAATTAGATGCTCGACTGCGGTTCCTCGAGGCCGAGGTGGCCCAGTTGCGCGCGTAGGCTTGAGTCTGCCTTCACCAGTTGTCAGAGGGACCGAACTGCTCGCGGAGGCGCACCAAGTGGTTGTGGGTGGCCTTCAGGCCGGGGTTCAGCACCATGACCTCACTTGAGTCCCTCACGAAGCCGACCGACGACCACACGTCTCGCAGCTTCGCACTGGCACGCTCTCGGGCAACACCCCTGGACCCGTCCATCGGCGCAGCGATCGCGGCGACGGTCTCGATGCCCGGGCTGATCGCCTCGACGGCTTCGACAACGATCCAGCGCCCGATCTGCCGCTTCGCGAATCGCTCGTCGCACATCGCGCTGTCGACGATGAGCAGGTGGCTACCGATGCCGCAGAACTCGATCAGGCCCTCAGCGGTGTCTCCGGTGTCGGGTCGAGCACCACGGAGCCGATCGCTCCCAGGTCAGCCTCCATGCCGTCGAGCGTCATCCAGAGGCTGGGGTGCCCAGCTGGCACCGAAGCAGGCGAACGTGGACCACGGGGACCTGTGGTTCGAGCGACTCACCGTTCTCGTCAGTGGGGACCAGCACGCCGGTGGCCCACCACTGTTCGACGAGCGAGTCCTCGGGTTCGCTCAAGTCGCGGCGGTGCTCAAGACGCAGTTCCATGCAGCGACCGATGCCGTGGTCGCTGAGCCCTGTCAGATCTTCCATGTCGACAACGTAGCCACGAGCAAAGACAACTCAAGGGCACACTGCCGGCGAAAGTGAGGTTACGGCGCCCGTACGTTCCCGGCAGTTCCCGCGCATCATCGTCGGCGCTACCTGCGCCATCGGATCGCTCCTGGCGAGTTCTTCCACGTGCTGACGTGTCCGGCGACCCACCGTACGGCGACGGCCAGTCCGACCAAGCTGCACAGCGTGCCGAGGAGCGCACCGACGCCGCGAACCACGCGCAACCACGTCGCCGCCTCGGTCGTGACAGCGATCTCCCACCCGTAGACGATCCTGGCAGCGATCAGGATGCCGCCGAGAACGACCGTGGCTGCAGGCAGCAACGCCAGGCACATCGCACCCGCAGCAGTCCACAGCTGGCGGGACTCGATGCGGTCCACCCGGGCCATGACCTTCTCGGCCCGGGCCTCGGCCGTGCTGATTTTCTCGACGGCCGAGGCGGGGACCGACGCGGCGGAGGCGGCCGCGAGGTCACTGATGGCAGATGCGGCCTGCTTCTCGACCCGCGCAGCGGCACCGTGCGCCCGCTTGACCAGCTGGTCGGACTGCGCGATCTGCTCAGTCACCGAAGTCGCAGTCGTCGTCAGGCTGGCCGTCGCCTGCTGCAGCGCCTTCGTAGCTCCAGTCAGTTGGCGACCGTCGAGGACTCCGACCAGATCGACGAGCAGCGCCGAGGTCTTCTGCTGCTCGGTCTCGAGACTCTCGATCCTGGCGGAGATGTCGCCTGAGTTCATCGAGGTCGACGGCCGGTCCAGCAGGCGCTGCAACTGCCGCTGCGTTTCCTCGTCCATGATCTTCTGATGCCCGGTCAGGTCCTTCACGGCTCTCGTCAGCATGGCGAGCTGCTGCTCGACGGCGTCGTGCCTCGAGGTCAACGTCTCCAGGCGTACCGAAAGATACTGCTGCCCGTCCTGCGCGCTCTGCTGCTTCAGCCTGTCGAGTGCTGCGCTCATGCTCCTGCTCCTTCATCTGCTGGTGGTGGTCGAAGAACGCCTGCGCCCCTTGCGGGGTGAAGTCCGCCGAGAGGCGCGAGCACCGAGCTCGTCGCTCGGCCCGTCGGGAGTCGTCACGCTTGTCCTGGACCTTCAGGGTCCAGACGTCCGCGCCCGTCTTCTTGTTCTTGCTCGTGACCAGGCGCATCCGCGGCACCCGGTCGCCGAACTCGTCGAGCTCGCCGTTCTGTTCCTCGAGCACGCCGCGCAGCCCCGCCTCGTCGACCGACCGCGGGTCGTTCAGGGCGGACTGCATCCGGTCGCCCATCAGTCGATCCAGCGAGTCGTCCGCGAATTCCTCGCGGCGCAGCTCCCAGTCCTTCGGCGGGTCGTCCTGACGTTCGACGACGGACAGCCCGTGCTCGGCGCCCCCGCGACCCGACCCGGTCGGTGGCGCAGCTCGTCCTGCTGGACAACAGCTTTGCGACCCTGCCGCACGTGGTGGCCGAGGGCCGCCGGGTGATCGGCAACATCGAGCGCGTCTCCAACCTCTTCCTCACCAAGACCTTCTACTCCGCGCTGCTGGCCCTGCTCGTCGGCGTCATGCAGATGCCCTTCCCGTTCCAGCCGATCCACGTCACCGGCTGGTTCACCATCGGGATCCCCGCGTTCATCCTGTCGCTCGCGCCCAACGACGAGCGGGCCCGGCCCGGCTTCGTCAAGAGGGTGGTCCGGCTGGCCATCCCGTCCGGCGTCGTCGTGGCGGGGGTGTGCTTCACGGTCTATCTCCTGCTGCACCCCGGGGCGGACGCCGACGGCCGGGCCGCCTCCCAGGCCTCCACCGCGACCCTGGTCGCCCTGATCATCACCGCGCTGTGGGTGCTCGTCGTCGTGGCCCGGCCCTACCGCTGGTGGAAGGTCGCGCTGCTGGCCGCGTCCGCGCTCGCAGGGGTGGCTGTTCTTTCCCCTGATCACCCTCGAGGGCCTCAGCCTGCACGCCG
>CAKZIH010000279.1 GCA_936931335.1 uncultured Nostocoides sp.
TGTGGCCAGTTGTACCTGCGCGCCCTCGGGGTTGGACGTCAGGGCGAGCACGAAGACCCCGCGCTCGTGTTCGGCCGCCAGATCCAGCGCCGGGCGCAGCGACTCGAACCCGAGGAAGGGGCTCAGCGTGATCGCGTCCGCGGACAGTCGGGCGCCGGGAGCGAGATAGGCCCGGGCGTAACCGCTCATCGTCGAGCCGATGTCGCCCCGCTTGACGTCGAGAATGGTCAGGGTCCCGCTGCCGCGGAAGGCGTCGAGGATCTGCTCAAGCACCGCGATTCCCCGCGAGCCGTGCTCCTCGAAGAAGGCGGACTGCGGCTTGACCGCCGTCACCTGCCCGGCGAAGGCCTCGATGCAGATCTGCGCGAAGCGGGCCAGGCCGTCGGCATCGTGGCGCAGACCCCAATCCCGCAGGATCTGCGGATGCGGATCCAGCCCGACGCACCCCTGGCCAAAGGTCCCCATCGCGGTGCGCAGCCGCGCCCCGAATCCGGGCGCAGAGGCCAGGGTGCGGCCGCCGGCGGGATCGGCGGTGGGATCGGGGGCGGCGGGATCGGCGGTGGGATCGGGGGCGGCGAGAGACGGCATACGGGCTCCTGGTCGGGATGAGGTCAACGGGGTTCGTGGGCAGCGCCCACCAGGTCGCGGTAGCGGGGCAGGCCGCGAGCGGCGAGCAGCGAGCGCAGTTCGGCGATGACCCGGGCCGGGGCGGACGGGTCGCCGAAGGCGGCCGTGCCCACCTGGATGGCGCTGGCGCCGGCCAGCGTGAGCTCAAGGGCATCCTCGCCGGTGCGCACTCCCCCGACGCCAACGATCGGCGCGGACGGTATGCGGCCGGCGCGCATGGCGGCATACACCTGCCAGATCGCGCGGACGGCGACCGGCCGGATGGCCGGGCCGGACAGCCCGCCGGTGGTGCCATAGAGATGCGGTCGCATCCGCTCGGTGTCGATGCGGATCCCGAGCAGGGTGTTGATCATGGTCAGGCCGTGGGCACCGGCCGCCAGCGCGGCGGCGGCAATGGCGGTGATATCCGTGACATCCGGAGTCAGCTTGGCCAGCAACGGAATTCCGGCCGGGACCTCGCGCGAGACCAGCTCGAGCACCTCGGCCGACGAGAGCGGGTCGCACGCGAAGACGAGCCCCCGATTCTCCACATTGGGACAGGAGATATTGACCTCGATCGCGGCCACCGCGTCGAAGGCGTCGGCGGCGACCAGCCGGCGGGCTACCTGCGCGAACTCCGCAGAGCTTTCCCCCGCAATCGACACGATCGCCCGCGCCCCGACCGACTGCAGCCAGGGCAGGTCGTCGGCGACGAAGGCATCGATGCCGGGTCCCTGCAGGCCGATGGAGTTGAGCATCCCGCTCGCGGTCTCGGCCATCCGGGGGGTGCCGCGTCCGGACTGCGGGTGCAATTTCACGGACTTGGTGACGAAGGCACCGAGCTCGGCGACGTCGAGGAATTGGTGCATCTCGCGCCCATTCGCCGCGCACCCGGAGGCGGTCATCACCGGATTGGGCAGCAGCACGCCGTAGCCCAGGTCGGCGCTCAGATCCACCTGCGCCGGCGCGAGTTTTGCAGGCCGGTATGCCGTCTCGCCCACCTCACCGCGGGCCTCGACCTCGCCGAAGGCGTCCGCGCCCTGCCAGTCGGTGCTCATCGCACACCCGCGTGGGTGCCCGGCGCGCCGAGGCAGTCGGTGGGCACGGACACCCGGCCGTCGGCGATCGCCGCCCACTGCACCGAGGTGCCCGGGAAGACCGGCCCGTCGACGCAGGCGCGGCTCATCCGCACCTGTCCGTCGGCGCCGGCCACCGGCAGCACACACGTCATACAGATCCCGACGCCGCAGGCCATGGCTTCCTCGACCGCGACATACGCCTGGGCGCCGGCGGCGGTGGCCACCTCGGTGACCGCGCGGAGCATGGGCATCGGCCCGCAGGCATAGACCGTTGTGGCACCGCTCGCCGCCAGGATCTCCGGCAGCGGATCGGTCACCCGCCCACGTATGCCGCGCGACCCGTCGTCCGTGGTGATAGTCGCCTGGTCGCTGGCCGGGACCAGATCGGCACCGAAGAGCCGGCCGGCCTCGGCGGCGCCGAGGATGTGGTGGATCCGACCGCCACGCTCGCGCAGCACATCGGCCAGCCAGAACATCGGTGCCGAGCCGTAGCCACCGCCGATCAGCACGCTCGCCCCGCTGGTATCCGCCGGCAGCGGGAAGCCGGTGCCCAGGGGGCCGGCCAGGTCAACGGTGGCCCCGACGGCCAGGTTGGTGAGCCAATGAGTCCCCGGTCCGGCGTCGGCGACCACGAGGTGCACCGCGCCCTCAGCGGTGACCTTATGGATGGAGAACGACCGGCGCAGCAGCAGCCCGGAGGACTCTTCGCCCACCGCGATGGCCACGAACTGCCCGGGCCGGGCGCGCTGGGCCACCTGCGGGGCGTGGTAGACCATCTCGCGGTAGGCCCCGGCCGGGGCATTCGCCAGTAGCCTCGCGCTCACCTGCACCGGCCCCGACGACGTCCCCCGAGCCGGCGCGCCGGCCGCATTAGCCTTGTCGCTCACGGAGATTCGCTCCCGCCAGAGCGGTCTCGGGCAGAGCGGTCTTGGGCAGAGCGGTCCCGGGCATACAGATCCAGGGCACGCGCATGCTCCTGCAACGAACTGACCCGGATCTCCCCGGAGCGCGCCGCCTCGATGCCCTGCACCGCGGCGCCGAGTTGCTGCACGGTGGTGATGATCGGCTTGTCCAGCGAGGTGGTCGCCTGGCGGATCTTGTAGCCGTCCTCGCGGGCGTCCTGACCCGAAGGGGTGTTGACCACCATGTCGATCTGGCCGGCCAGGATCTGCTCGACGATGCTGCCGGCCTCACCGGCCTCGCGTTCGCTAACCTTCTTCACCACCTCCGCGTCTATTCCGTTGCGCCGCAAGACATCCGCGGTGCCGGTGGTGGCGACGATAGTGAACCCGAGGTCGCGCAGCCGCATGATGGGGAAGATCATCGCCCGCTTGTCGCGATTGGCCACGGACACAAAGATCCGGCCACTGGTCGGCAGCCCCTCCCCCACCCCGAGCTGGCTCTTGGCGAAGGCCGAGCCGAAGTCGCGGTCGATGCCCATCACCTCACCGGTGGAGCGCATCTCCGGACCGAGGAGGGAGTCCACGACGGTGCCGTCGATAGTGCGGAAGCGCTTGAAGGGCAGCACCGCTTCCTTGACCGACATCGGCGCATGGTCGGGCAAGTGGCCGCCATCACCCTGCGGCGGCAACAGTCCCTCGCTCCGCAAGTCCGTGATCGAGGCGCCGAGCATGACCCGGGCCGCCGCCTTGGCCAGCGGCACGCCGGTGGCCTTGGCGACGAAGGGCACGGTCCGCGATGCCCGCGGATTGGCTTCCAGCACATAGAGAACGTCATGGGCCAGGGCGAACTGGACATTCATCAGCCCGCGCACGCCGATCCCCTGCGCCAGGGCGAGGGTGGAGCGCCGGACCCGGTCCAGTTCTTGCTTACCCAGGGTGGCCGGGGGCAGCGTGCACGCCGAGTCGCCGGAGTGGATCCCGGCCTCCTCGATGTGTTCCATGATCCCGCCGACGAACATCTCAGTGCCGTCATAAAGGACATCGACGTCGATCTCGATGGCGTCATCCAGGAAGCGGTCGACCAGGATCGGACGCTCCGGGGAGGCGACCGCCGCCCGGGTGACATATTCGGCCAGGGTCTCGTCGTCATAGACGATCTGCATCCCCCGTCCCCCGAGCACATATGAGGGCCGCACCAGCACCGGATAGCCGATCTCGGCGGCGATGGCGATCGCCTCGGCGGCGCTATAGGCGGTGCCGTGCTTGGGTGCCGGCAACCCGGCCGCGGCGAGCACCCGCCCGAAGGCGCCCCGATCCTCGGCCAGGTGGATCGCCTCCGGCGAGGTGCCGGCAATCGGGATGCCCTCGTCCTTGAGCTGCTGGGCCAGACCGAGTGGGGTCTGCCCGCCCAGGTGGACGATCACGCCGGCGACCGGGCCGGCCTGCTGCTCGGCGTGGATGACCTCCAGCACGTCCTCCAGCGTCAGCGGCTCGAAGTAGAGCCGGCTGGAGGTGTCGTAGTCGGTGGAGACGGTCTCCGGATTGCAGTTGACCATCACCGTGTCGAAACCCGCGTCGCGCAACGCAAAACTCGCGTGCACACAGGAGTAGTCGAACTCGACGCCCTGCCCGATCCGGTTCGGCCCGGAGCCGAGGATGACAACCGCCGGCCGGGTGCGCGGCTCTACCTCGCTCTCCTCGTCGTATGCCGAGTAGTAGTAGGGGGTCTGCGCGGCGAACTCCGCGGCGCAGGTGTCCACCGTTTTGTAGACCGGGCGCACCCCCAGCGCGTGCCGCACGCCCCGCACGACAGGCTCGCTCATCCCGCGCAGTGCCGCGATCTGCCTGTCGGAGAAGCCATGTCGTTTGGCCCCCCGGAGCAAGTCCGGGGTGAGGTTGGCGGCCGCGCCGAGGTCTGCGGCGATCGCGTTGATGACCTCGATCTGGTCGAGGAACCAGGGGTCGATCCCGGTGACCTCGTGCACCCGCTCGACCCCCGCCCCGGCGCGCAGCGCCTGCTGCACGCCGACGAGGCGGCCGTCGGTCGGCCGGGCGATCTGGGTCAGCAACTCGTCCAGCTCGGCGCCGGTGGGCACCGGGCCGTCCCAGTGGAAGGACGAGCCGGACTTTTCCATGGAGCGCAAGGCTTTTTGCAGGGCCTCGGTGAAGCACCGACCGAGCGACATCGCTTCACCCACCGACTTCATGGTGGTGGTCAGCGTGGGGTCGGCGGCCGGGAACTTCTCGAAGGCGAACCGCGGGACCTTCACCACGACATAGTCGAGGGTGGGCTCGAAGCTCGCCGGGGTCTCCCGGGTGATGTCATTGCGGATCTCGTCCAGCGTGTAGCCGATCGCGACCTTGGCGGCGATCTTCGCGATCGGAAATCCGGTGGCCTTGGATGCCAGTGCGCTGGAACGGGATACCCGCGGGTTCATCTCGATGACGATGATCCGTCCGTCGGCCGGATTGACCGCGAACTGAATATTGCAGCCGCCGGTGTCCACGCCCACCTCGCGGATGATCGCGATGCCGACATCCCGCAGGCGCTGGTACTCACGGTCGGTGAGGGTCAGCGCCGGCGCCACCGTGATGGAGTCCCCCGTGTGCACGCCCATCGGGTCGAGGTTCTCGATGGAGCAGACGACGACGACATTGTCTGCGCCGTCGCGCATCACCTCGAGCTCGTACTCCTTCCAGCCGAGGATCGACTCCTCCAAGAGCACCTCGGTCACCGGCGAGTACTGCAGCCCAGCGCCGGCGATACGTCGCAGGTCCTCCTCGTCATAGGCGAAGCCGCTGCCCAGGCCGCCCATGGTGAAGGACGGACGCACCACCACGGGGTAGTTGAGTTCGCTTGCCGCAGCGAGGCATTCGTCCATTGTGTGGCAGATGATCGAGCGCGCGGACTCGGCGCCGCAGCGCTCCACCACGCCCTTAAACTTGTCCCGGTCCTCGCCGAGCTGGATCGCGGTGACATTGGCCCCGATCAGCGGGCAGTCATATTTGTCGAGGATCCCCTGCTCGTGCAGGGCGATCGCCGCATTGAGGGCGGTCTGACCGCCAAGGGTGGCCAGGACGGCGTCCGGCCGCTCCTTTTCGATGATCCGCTCGATCACCGCCGGGGTGATCGGCTCGACATAGGTCGCGTCGGCGAACTCCGGGTCGGTCATGATCGTCGCCGGATTGGAGTTGACCAGGATGACCCGCAGGCCCTCCTCCCGCAGCACCCGGCAGGCCTGGGTGCCCGAATAGTCGAACTCGCAGGCCTGGCCGATCACGATCGGGCCGGAGCCGATGACCAGTACGCTGCTGAGGTCCGAGCGGCGGGGCATCAGCGATTCCCTTCCAGCAGAGCGATAAAACGGTCGAAGAGGTAGGCCGCGTCGTGCGGGCCGGCGGCCGCCTCGGGGTGGTACTGCACCGAGAAGGCGGGCAGGTCGAGGCATTCCAGGCCCTCGACCACGTCGTCATTGAGGCAGACGTGGGAGACCCGT
Organism: uncultured Nostocoides sp.; assembly: GCA_936931335.1. GTDB lineage: Bacteria > Actinomycetota > Actinomycetes > Actinomycetales > Dermatophilaceae > Nostocoides_A. Next base: position 6,085 of record CAKZIH010000279.1, read on the forward strand.
ACCCGCCCGTATGCCGGATCCGCCGGCGCCGGCACCTCGGTGCCGATCGGCGCGGCCACGGCGAAGCCGTGGTTGTGCGCGGTGACCTCGACCTTGCCGGTGCGCAGGTCCTGCACCGGCTGGTTGATGCCGCGGTGGCCGTAGCGCAGCTTGTAGGTCCCGAACCCCAAGGCCCGGCCCAGGAGTTGGTTGCCAAAACAGATGCCGAAGAAGGGCATCCGCGCCGCCAGCACCTGGCGCAGCAGGGCGACCTCGTGCTCGGCGGTGGCCGGGTCGCCTGGTCCATTGGAGAAGAAGACCCCGTCGGGCGCGATCTGCTGAATCTGCGCGAAGGTGGTGGTCGCCGGCAGCACGTGTACCTCGATACCGCGCTGAGCCATCAGCGCCGGCGTCATCGCCTTGATGCCAAGGTCGAGCGCGGCCACGGAGAACCGCTTCTCGCCGTGGGCGGGGACGACATACGGGCTCGGGGTGGTGACCTCGGGGGCGAGTTCGGCGCCGGTCATCGGCGCCGCCTCGGTGACGGTGGCGAGCTGCTGCGCCGGGGTGGACTCGGCGTCCGGACCGCTGAAGATCCCCACCCGCATGGCCCCGCGCTCGCGCAGGTGGCGGGTCAAGGCGCGGGTGTCGATGCCGCTGATCCCGACCACGCCTTGGGCGGCGAGCTCGTCCTGGAGGGGGCGGGCGGAGCGCCAATTCGACGGGCGCACAGCGGGATCGCGCACGACGAAGCCGGAGACCCAGATCCGGCCGGACTCGTCGTCCTCGTCATTCCAGCCAGTGTTGCCGATGTGCGGGGCGGTCATCACGACGACCTGGCGGTGATAGCTGGGGTCGGTGAGGGTCTCCTGGTAGCCGGTCATCCCGGTGCTGAAGACGGCCTCGCCGACCGTGGTGCCCCGGGCGCCGAAAGCCCAGCCGGTCATCCGCCGCCCGTCCTCAAGCACCAGGACCGCGGGGTCGGTGGATCCGCTGTGGGTGTTCACGCGGTGACGGCCTTTCCCTCGCGCGCGGTAATCCGACCGCGCAGAATCGTCGTGTGCACGGCGCCGGTGAACGACATACCGTGCCAGGGATTGTTGCGGGACAAGGAATTCGATGCTCCCGCGTCCACGGTGACGACCCGCTCCGGGTCGACGAGCACGAGATTGGCGGGCGCCCCCGCGGCCAGCGGCTGCCCGTGTTCGGCCAGCCCGGCGATCCGGGCGGGCGCGTGGGACATCCGCTCGGCGAGCTGCGCGAGGGTGATCCGCCCGGAGCGCACCATCACCTCGTGCACCACCGGGAATGCCGTTTCCAGCCCAAGCATCCCGAAGGCCGCGGCCTCGAAGGTGTGCTCCTTGTCGTGCCGGGCGTGCGGGGCGTGGTCGGTGGCGACCGCGTCGATGGTGCCATCGGCCAGCGCCGCCGCCAGCGCTTCCTGGTCCTCGCTCGGGCGCAGGGGCGGGTTGACCTTGAAGGTCGGGTCGTAGCCGGCGACCCGCTCGGTCCCCAGCGCCAGATGGTGCGGGGTGACCTCCGCGGTGACCGCGATCTCGCGCTCCTTGGCCCAGCGGATGATCTCCACCGACTCCGCGCAGGAGACGTGCGCGATATGCACCCGGGAGCCGGTATGCCGCGCCAGGTGCACATCGCGGGCGACGATCACCGACTCGGCAACCCCGGGCCAGCCCGGCAGGCCGAGCCGGCCGGAGAGCTCGCCCTCGTGGCAACAGGCCGCTTCCCCGGCGAGCGCCGGGTCCTGCGCATGCTGGGAGATGACCGCGCCATACGGCTTGAGGTATTCCAGCGCCCGGCGCATGACCCGGGCGTCGGCGACGCACCGGCCGTCGTCGGAGAACACCCGCACCCCGGCCCGGGAGCGCGCCATCAGCCCGAGTTCGGCGAGTTCCTCGCCGCGCAGGCCCTTGGTCACCGCCCCGACCGGGATGACATCGACCAGGCCGACGGCCCGGCCGCGGTCGTAAAGCAGTTCGGCGGCCTCGCCGGTGTCGGTGACCGGATTGGTGTTGGCCATCGCGAGCACGGCGGTGAACCCGCCGGCCGCTGCGGCGGCGGACCCGGAGGCGATGGTCTCCGCGTCTTCGCGCCCGGGCTCGCGCAGGTGGGTATGCAGGTCGACGAACCCGGGCAGCAGGGTCAGCCCGTCGGCGTCCAGGCGCTCCACGTCGCCCGGCGCGTCGACGGCGCCGGCCTCGGCGATGACCCCGTCCCGGATCAGGACATCGGCCGGCTCGCCACCGAGCGGGCGGGCCCCGGTGATCAGCAGCGCGGTCATACCGGGTTCTCCTCTCCGGCGAGCAGGTGATAGAGCACGGCCATCCGCACCGCCAGCCCCGAGGAGACCTGGTCGAGGATGATCGAGGCGGGCGACTCGGCCGCGTCGGCGCTGATCTCCAACCCGCGGTTCATCGGCCCGGGGTGCAGCACCAACGCGTCCGGGTTGGCGGCAAGCAGCGCTTGCAGCCGGGGCCGGGTGAGCCCGTAGCCCACGGTGTATTCGCGCGGCGTCGGGAAGTAGCCGCCGCTCATCCGCTCCCGCTGGACGCGCAGCATCATCACCGCATCCGGTATGTCGTCGCCCGCCAGCACCTCGTCGAGATCCCAGGAGGTCGCGAAACCCGCTGCGGCAGACCAGGCTTCGACCCCGGCCGGCATCAGGGTGGGCGGGGCGACCACGGTGACCCGGGCGCCGAGGGTCTGCAGGGTGATCACATTGCTGCGGAAGACCCGGCTGTGGGTCAGGTCCCCGACGATGACGATGTGCCGGCCGTCCAGGTCACCGAGGCGGGAGCGCAGCGTGTAGGCATCCAGCAGCGCCTGGGTGGGGTGCTCGTGGGTGCCGTCGCCGGCATTGATCACGCTGGCATCGACCCATTGGGCGACCTGCTGGCAGGCGCCGCTCTGGTTGTGCCGGATGACCAGGGCATCGACGGCCATGGCGGCGATGGTCTGCACGCTGTCGCGCAGGGATTCGCCCTTGGAGGTCGAGGATCCCTTGGCGGAGAGGTTGATCGTGTCGGCCGACATCCACTTGCCGGCGATCTCGAAGCTGCTGCGGGTGCGGGTGGAATCTTCGAAGAAGAAGTTGATGATGGTCCGCCCGCGCAGAGTCGGCAGCTTCTTGACCTCGCGCCGCTGGACATCGTGCATGGATGCCGCAGTGGCGAGGATCTCCTCGACGTCGGTGCGGGTCAGGTCGGCGCTACTGAGCAGGTGCTTGGTCACGCCGTCGCCCCCTGAGCGATGCGGACCTCGTCGACGCCGCCGTCGTGCTTGCTCAGCCGGACCTGGACCCGCTCGCTCTTGGAGGTCGGCAGGTTCTTGCCGACATGGTCGGCGCGGATCGGCAACTCCCGGTGCCCGCGGTCGACGAGCACCGCCAGGCGCACCGCCCGGGGCCGGCCGAGGTCGGCGAGCGCGTCAAGCGCGGCGCGGATCGTGCGACCGGAATAGAGGACGTCGTCCACGAGCACCACGACCTTGCCGTCGATGCCGCCCTCGGGGATGACCGTGCGCATCGGGGTTCGAGTGGGCTGATGACGCAGATCGTCGCGGTGCATGGTGACGTCCAGGGCGCCCACCGGGATCGGGTCGCTACCCTCCACCTCGGCGAGCGCGAGCGCGAGCCGATCAGCCAGTTCCACGCCCCGAGTCGGTATGCCGAGCAACACCAAGTCCTCGGCGCCCTTGTTGTGTTCCAGGATCTCGTGCGCGATCCGCCGAATACACCGGGCGATCTCATTGCTGGAGAGGACTATTCGCCCCAAGTCGGGGGCTGGCGAGCCAGTCGTCGGGCCACTGTCTGGGCGCGTCACGACGAAGCCTCCTTCCCTGCCTCACGGGACAGGTCGTTAAAGGATGCGGACGCCCTCATTCTAGCCAGACCGGGCGGGGCCCTCAGCGCCGCAGTGACTCCCCCGGTCCGAACGTGTCCACCACCAAGCCGGCCGCACCGAGCGTGCCATTGACGGCCGTCCACGTCGTGGCGTCCCGGCCGAGGCCGCCTCGACCTCCCGCAATTGCGCCAAATCGTCCGCGGTGGCCACCCGCACCGCGGTGAGCGTGAGCATCCCCAGGGGGCCGACTCAGGCGAGAGTCGGCTTGACCTGGGCCAGTCGGCCGAGCAGGCCGTTGATGAAGCGCGGCGACTCGTCGGTGGACAGATCGGTGGCCAGCGCCACGGCCTCGCTGATCGCCACGGCCTCGGGCACCTCGTCGCTGTAGAGCACCTCATACGCCCCCAGGCGCAACACGGCGCGGTCGACCGCGGGCATCCGCTCGACGGGCCAGCCCTGGCTATAGGTGTCCAACAATTCGTTGATCTCGCGCCAGTGGGCCACCACACCCTGCACCAGGGTCGCGGTATACGGATTGAGCGGCGCCTCGGTCACCGGGGCATCCAGGCGCTCGCGCAGGAGGTCAGCGAGGTTCACGCCGCGCGCCTCGGCCTCATACATCAGGTCGAGCGCGCGTTTACGTGCCTTGGTGCGGGCTGCCATCCGGGAATCCTCGTATTAACTTGGGAAACAGGCTGCGGAAAAGCTCAGTTGACCCGGCCGAGGTACGACCCGTCGCGGGTGTCGACCTTGACCTTGGTGCCGGTCTCCAGGAAGAGCGGGACCTGGATCTCCGCGCCGGTCTCCAGCGTGGCGGGCTTGGTGCCGCCGGTGGAGCGGTCGCCCTGCAGGCCCGGCTCGGTGTAGGAGATCTCCAGGACCACCGAGGCCGGCAGTTCGACGAAGAGGACGCTGCCAGAGTGCCGGGCGACGATCGCGTCCTGGTTCTCCAGCATGTACTTCGCCGCGTCACCGACGACCTGCGGGCTCACCGAGATCTGGTCGTAGGTGTCCGGGTCCATGAAGACGAAGTCGGTGCCGTCGTTGTAGAGATACTGCATCGTCCGCTTGTCCACATTGGCGGTCTCCACCTTGACGCCCGCGTTGAAGGTCTTGTCGACAACCTTGCCGGACAGGACGTTCTTGAGCTTGGTGCGCACGAAGGCTGGGCCCTTGCCCGGCTTGACGTGCTGGAACTCGATGACGGTCCACAACTGGCCCTCGATATTGAGGACGAGGCCGTTCTTCAGATCGTTCGTGGTCGCCACGGGGTCTCTTTCGTATGCCGCCGGCCGGCGCGAACGCGCGCGTCACCGACGCAGGTGGTCATGGATCCCCACGATTCTACCGTGGGCCGGCGCGGCTGCGGTCGCCGCGACGTCGACGGCAGTTCAGCGGGAGTTCAGATCCGCCGTGCCGGGTCTCGCGCTCGGCACCCCCCACACAGCAAGGAAACCCGGCAGACTGAGCGCCATGAAGCCCAAGGCCGTCTTCTCCGCCGCCGCAGCAGCCGCCCTCGGGGGCGTCGCCATCCACGACCTGACCCAAAAGAAGCACAGCCTGATGCGCAACTTCCCGGTCCTGGCGCATGCGCGCTACGCGCTGGAAGAGATTGGGCCGGAGCTGCGCCAGTACATCGTCACCGGCAATGACGAGGAGCGGCCGTTCAGCCGCGACCAGCGCTCCTGGGTGTATGCCAGCTCCAAGCTGCAGAACAACTACACCGGGTTCGGCTCCGACAACGACCTGGACAATGGCGAATACGTCATCTTCAAGCAGCACACCTTCTCCGATGCGGTGCCGCCCACCGCCATTCACGCCGGTGAACACGTCTGGCTGCCCTCGCCCAAGATTCTCGGCGGCCCCCGGGGTCGGCGCGACGCCTTCCGTCCCGATTCGGTCGTCAACATCAGCGCCATGAGCTTCGGCTCCCTGTCCAGCAACGCCATTCGTGGGCTCAACGGCGGCGCCAAACTGGCCGGGTGCATGCACAACACCGGTGAGGGTGGGCTCTCCGAGCACCACCGGCAGGGCGGTGACCTGACGCTGCAGATCGGCACGGCCTACTTCGGTTGCCGCGACGGCGAGGGCCGCTTCGATCTGGACAAGCTCATGCGCGTGGTCGAGTCGGCGCCGGTGAAGTGCATCGAGATCAAGCTCAGCCAGGGCGCCAAGCCAGGCCTGGGCGGCATGCTGCCCGCCGCCAAGATCACCGAAGAGATCAGCCAGATCCGCGGCATCCCGATGGGCAAGGACTGCGCCAGCCCGTCTCGGCACGCCGAGTTCACCGACGTCGACTCGATGCTCGACTTCGTGGAGAAGATCGCCGCGGCCACCGGCAAGCCGGTGGGGATCAAGTCCGCCGTGGGCGATATCGGCTTCTGGGAGCAGCTCGTCGAACACATGAAGTCGGGTTCTCGCGGAGTGGATTTCGTCACCATCGACGGCGGCGAGGGCGGGACCGGTGCGGCCCCGCTGGTGTTCTCGGATGCGGTCTCACTGCCTTTCCGGGTCGGTTTTTCGCGGGTCTACTCGACCTTCGCCCGCGCCGGTATCACCGACCGGGTGACCTTCATCGGCTCCGGCAAGTTGGGCCTGCCCGACAACGCCCTGGTCGCCTTCGCGCTCGGTGCCGACATGGTGAACGTGGCTCGCGAGGCGATGTTGGCCCTGGGCTGCATCCAGGCCCAGAAGTGCCACACCGACAAATGCCCCACCGGCGTTGCCACCCAAGGCAAATGGCTCGCCCACGGCCTCGACCCCGAGTTGAAGTCGGTGCGGGTGGCCAACTACATACGGACTCTTCGGCGCGATCTGCTCAAGGTGTCCGAGGCCTGCGGAGTGCGGCATCCGGCGATGCTGGACGCCGACGACGTGGAGATCATGGACGGCAACCGCTCCGGCACCCCGCTGCGCCAGATCTATGGCTACGAACCGACCTGGGGTGGGGTCAGTAGCCGGGTCAGCGCCGAGATCGTGGACGTGATGGCCAATAGCGCGCCGCAGGGCGGGTCCGCCCCGCCGTCCGAGCACGCGGAGCGCTGAGCCGCCGCGCTCCAGCCGCAGCGCTCGGCCGCGCCCATAGGGTCGGGGGATGGATAGCTACTCTCACGACGGGCTGCAGTTCACGGTCCGTGACGGTGGCCCGGCGGATACCGGCGAGGTAGCCGTACTGCTGCACGGCTTCCCCCAGGATGCGAGTTGCTGGGAGCGGGTGGGCGAGCGCCTGCATACCGCCGGGGTACGCACTCTGGCCCCGGACCAACGCGGCTACTCCCCTGGTGCCCGGCCGCGGGGGCGGGCGGCATACCGGATCACGGAGCTCGCGGCTGACGTCATCGGCCTGCTGGATGCGGCGGGGCTGGCGCGCGCCCACATCGTGGGCCACGACTGGGGTGGCAATGTCGCCTGGGCGACCGCTCTGCTGCACCCGGACCGGGTCGCCAGCCTGACGGCGGTGTCCACTCCGCACCCGAGTGCCTTCGTCTGGGCGTTGCGGCACTCGGGGCAGGCACTGCACAGCTGGTACATGCTGGCCCTGCAAATCCCCTGGCTCCCCGAGCGACTCGCGGCGCGCAACCTGACTCGGCTGCTGGAGCGCGGTGGCCTTGATCGCGCGGACGCGGCCCGCTATGGCGCGCGCTTCGCCGATCCGGCCGCGCTCACCGGGCCGATGAACTATTACCGGGCGCTCGCGCTGCCCGGCGGACCCAAGGTCGGCGGCCCGGTCCGAGTGCCCACCACATACGTCTGGGGCACGGAGGATCCCTTCCTCGGCCGCGCGGCCGCCGAGCGCACCGCCCGGTATGTCGCCGCCGACTATGAGTTCATGGAGGTCGACGGCGGGCACTGGCTGCCCGAGCGTCATGCCGAGGTGGTCGCGGACGCGATCGTCGCGCGCATTCGCGACTGAACCGGACTCGCTGCGCTAGTGCTCCGGTCAAGCCAGGGCGGTGTAGGCGGCGCGCAGCAGGTCTTCGCTCGGCCCGGCCAGCCGGGTCGGGCGAGCCAGTCCTTCCAACACCACGAACCGCAGCGTCGAGCCGCGCGTCTTCTTGTCCCGGCCCATCGCCGCGAGCAGGTCGTCCAGGGGCGCCGCGGTATAGGTCGTCGGCAGCCCTACGGAGGCTAAGACGTCCCGATGCCGTTGCCGCAGTGCGTCATCGATGAGACCGCTGCGGTGCGCGAGCTCGGCGGCGAACACCATACCGATGGCCACGGCCTCGCCATGGCGCATGGCATAGCCGGAATGCTGCTCGATCGCGTGGCCGAGGGTATGGCCATAGTTGAGGATCTCCCGCAGGCCCGCCTCGCGCAGGTCCTGGGAAACCACGCTCGCCTTCATGGCTACCGCGCGCTCGATGAGTTCGACGGTATGCGGCCCCACCGCCCGCCCGGCGCTCGGATCGGCTTCCAGCAGTTCGAGGATGCGTGGGTCGGCGATGAAGCCAGCCTTGATCACCTCGGCCATCCCGGCAGTGAAATCGACCGGCGGCAGCGTATCGAGCACGTCGATATCGCAGATCACGCCCAGCGGCTCGTGGAAGGCGCCGACAAGGTTCTTGCCCTCGGCGGTGTTGATGCCGGTCTTGCCCCCGACTGCGGCATCGACCATCGCCAGCACCGTGGTTGGCACCGAGATCAGGCCCACGCCGCGCAGCCAGGCGGCCGCAACATAACCCGCCAGATCGGTGACCGTGCCGCCGCCGACCGCGACCACGACATCGGTGCGGGTGAACGATTCGGCGCCCAACAGCGCCCACAGGCCGGCCGCGACCTCGATCGTCTTGGCCGCTTCGGCGTCCGGGACCAGCCCGTCGACGACGTGAATCCCCTTGGCACGCAAGGCGTCCCGGACCGGTTCGACGACCTGCGGCAGACGGCCGCTGTGCACGAGCAGCGCCCGGCGGGCACTCTGCGGCACCAAGTCGGCCGCGCTGGCCAGGATGCCGGACCCGATCACCACCTGGTATGCCGTGCCCACCGGCACCCGGATCGGCGCGGCCATGCTCTCGGTCATCCCGGTGCGATCAGCCATCGGCCGACGGCTGCGCCGCGAGCAGGCCGGCGATCTCGACGGCGATCTCCTGCGGGCTGCGGCCGGCGGTGTCCACCCGGTGGGTGGCCAGGCGCTCATAGACCGGGCGCCGCTCGGTCATCAGCGCCACCCAACTGGCGCGTGGATTGACCGACAGCAACGGCCGGCTGCGATCAAACCCGATGCGCTTGGCCGCATCGGCGATCCCCACATCGAGGAAGATCACCTGCTGCCCGGCCAGGCGCTCCTGGGTCTGCGCGTCCAGCGGAGCGCCCCCGCCAACGGCCACAACCCCGTCGTGCGAGGCCAGCACCCGCGCCACGGCCTCACGCTCCAGCGCCCGGAAGGCGGGCTCCCCGTCGTTGATGAAGATGTCGCTGATGGTTTTGCCAGCCGCCGCCTCGATGGTCGCATCGGTGTCGACGGCGCGGACATGCAAGAGTTCGGCCAGGGCGCGCGCGACCGTGGTCTTGCCCGACCCGGGCGGGCCGACGAGGATCGCTACCGGCGTCACCACGAGCGCATCTCCGCGGGAATCGCGGCGAGGTAGGCCGCACAGTTGCGACGAGTCTCCGCAACCGAGTCCCCGCCGAACTTCTCCAGGCACGCCTGGGCCAAGACCAGGGCGACCATGGCCTCGGCGACCACACCGGCGGCCGGCACCGCGCAGACATCGGAGCGCTGGTGGATGGCGGTGGCCTCGGCCTGCGGGTCGGTGACATCGACGGTGTCCAGCGCCCGCGGCACGGTGGAGATCGGCTTCATCGCGGCGCGCACGCGCAGCAGGCCACCGGACGACATACCGCCCTCGGTGCCACCGGCGCGCCCGGTGCGGCGCCGGATGACTCCGGCTTCGTCGCGCTCCATCTCGTCGTGCGCCTCGGAGCCGCGGCGGCGCGCGGTCGCGAAACCGTCGCCGACCTCGACGCCCTTCATCGCCTGAATGCTCATCAACGCCCCGGCGAGCCGGGCGTCCAGGCGGCGGTCCCAGTGCACATGCGAGCCCAGACCCGGCGGGAGGCCGTAGGCGATGACCTCGACGACGCCGCCAAGGGTGTCGCCATCCTTCTTGGCCGCCTCCACCTCGGCGACCATGGCCGCGGACCCGCCGGCGTCCAGGGTGCGCACCGGGTCGGCGTCGAGCCGCGCCACATCCTGTGGGGTGGGCAGCGGCGCGTCCTGCGCCACCTGGGCGGTGCCGATCGCCACGGTGTGGCTGACCAGTTCGACCCCGTATGCCTGCGACAGCAGCCGGGCGGCCACCGCACCGAGGGCGACCCGAGCGGCGGTCTCCCGCGCCGAGGCCCGCTCCAGGATGGGCCGGGCATCGGCGAAGCCGTATTTCTGCATCCCCGCCAGATCGGCGTGCCCGGGCCGCGGCCGAGTCAGCGGCCGGTTGCGGCCGATCTCCTGCGGGGCGTTGACGTCATCGGCCGCGGCATACGCCTGCGCGCTGACCGGGTCGGCGGACATCACGGTCTGCCATTTGGGCCATTCGCTGTTGCCGATCATGATCGCCACCGGCGAGCCCAAGGTACGGCCGTGCCGCACCCCGCCGAGGAAGCTCACCGCGTCCTGCTCGAAGGCCATCCGGGCCCCACGCCCAAAACCCAGCCGCCGCCGGGCCAGTGCCGCCGCGACATCCGAGGTGGTCACCTCGATGCCGGCCGGCAGCCCTTCCATGGTGGCGACCAGCGCCTGGCCATGGGACTCCCCCGCGGTCAACCAACGCAGCATGTCCGGAATCCTCGCACGCTCAGCGCGCGGCCATCGCGGCCCGTCCAGCGGCGAGCATGAGCTGCCAGTCCGGCCGCCGGCCGGTCATCAGCTCGACCTGCTCCACGGCCTGATGGACCAGCATGTCCAAGCCGCCAACGACCCGCGCCCCCGCATCCCCGGCAGCCAGCGCCAACGGGGTCGGCCAGTGCGCGTAAACGCAATCGAGCAGGCGCACCCCGGACAGCCGGTGGCCGCCATCGACCAGGGCCGCCACCGCGGCGTCGGCGCCGCCGTCGGGGAGGGTGGACACCACATACCCGGTTGGCTCGGCCGGCCAGGCCCCGATCGGCACGATGGTCAGGTCCACGCTGAGTTCGGCGGCCAGCGGGCCGACGGCCTGCCGTGCGCGCTCCGGGTTGCGCGCGGCGACGCGTACCCGGCATACCCCGAGCTGGGCCAGCGCGATCAGTGTCGAGCGCGCCGTGGCACCCGCGCCGAGCACCACCGCCGTGTCAGCCACCGCATCCGCGACCGCCGAATCCTCCATCACCCAATGCTGCGCCTCCCCAAGGTCGGTGGACAGGGCCGCGACGATGCCGGCGATATCGGTGTTGTCACCCGCCCAGCCGGACTCGGTACGCACCAGCGTATTGATGGCATGGGCCTGTCGGGCCCGGTCGGTGACCGACTCGGCGACATCGAAGGCCACCTGCTTCAGCGGCATCGTCAGACTCAGCCCGCGCACCTGATCGCTCAGCGCGGCGACGAACCCCGGCAAGCCCGCCTCGTCGACCTCGGCAGCGGCATATGTCCACTCGGACAGGCCGAGTTCCGCATAGGCGGCACTATGCAGCACCGGCGAGAGCGAGTGCGCGATCGGCGAGCCGAGGACGTATGCCGCTGGCATCCCCTCAGCCCTCCCGTCGGGTCAGCACTTGGCGTCGGGATTGTCGGCACACCACTGCCGGAACTCCTTGGAGTCCTCAAGGAATTGTGCATAGGTATCCGAGAACTTGGTTTCCCCGGTGTCCGGGTTGACGGTGACGAAGTAGAGCCAGTTTCCGTCCGCGGGATGCGACGCCGCATCCAGGGACGCCTTCCCCGGGTTGGAGATGGGACCGGGCGGCAGGCCCTTGTGGACACGGGTGTTGTACGGATTGCTCTTGTCCGCCAACTCTTCCGGCGTGGGCGCAACCGCCCGGCGCTTGGCGCCATAGGAAACCGTGGCATCGGACTGCAACAAGCCCACGGTCTCGGCCTGCGGCTGCTCAAGCCGGTTGAGGAAGACCCGGGCCACCTTCGGCCGGTCGGAGTCGGAGCCGGCTTCGGATTCGATGATCGAGGCAAGAATCATCGTTCGCTGCCAGTCCGCCTTGGGAATCTTCTCCTCGGTCATCACCTTGACGGCCTGCTCGACCATGGTCTTGAGCTGTTCCTGGGCGGTGGACTTGGGGTCGAAGTCGTAGGTCGCCGGGAAGAGCCAGCCCTCGACATTCCCGTCGGCAACCTCGGGCAGGCCGAGCTTGGCGGTGTCCTTGGCCGCGGCCTGGTAGTCCTTGATCGGGATCTTGCTCTTGCTGGAGAGCAGTTCGTAGACCTCGGAGGCCCACAGGCCCTCACGGACCGTGATCCGCAGCACCGAGCGGTTCTCCGGGTTGTCCAGGGCGACGATGACGTCGGAGGCCTTCATTTCCTTGTGCAGGCTGTACGTCCCGGGCTGGATCTTCTCCGCGCGCGGGTTGCTGGCCGCGGCGCTTCGCCAGGCCTTCGCGGTCTTGATCACGCCGGCCCGCACCAGCTTGGCGGCGATGGCGTTGCCGCCCTCACCCGATTCGATGGTCACCTCGACCGAGCCACTGCCCGGGCCGGGGTAATCGTCGGTGGTGACCAGTTGGCTGAGCACCGGTTCGGCGACGTGGTAGGCGGCATAGCCCCCGCCGGCGAGCACCCCGACCGACAGCAGCAGGGCCGCCATCGACTGGCCGGTGCGGCGCTTCGGGCGCGGCGATTGCTCGTCGCCCCGGTCGGCCTCGGGCCCGAAGATCTCCTGGTCCAGGCGTTGCGTCACTGGGTGGTGCCCTTCCGTCGCGGCTTGCGCCGTTGTGTGGTCGCCGGCTGCCCGGGTGGGGAACCGCAGGCCCGTTCCGCGTCCAGTGCCGATTGCAGGATGAGCACGGCGGCGGCCTGATCCACGACCGACCGCTGCGCACGGCCGGCGACGGCGCTTGAGCGGAGATTGCGGTGGGCATCGACCGTGGTCAGCCGTTCGTCGACCAGACGCACCGAGACCGGCGCGACGCACGCCGCAATCTGGCGAGCATACCCGCGGGCCAGCGCCGCAGCGGGACCCTCGCTGCCATCGAGCGAGCGCGGCAGGCCGACAATCACCTCGATGACGGCAAGCTCACCGGCCAGTTCGGCGATCCGCACCAGGTCGGTGCTGAGCTCCGTTTGCACCGCCCCAGCCGGTATGCCGGGTGCTCCCCCCGGCTCCTCGGCCCGCCGGATCGTCTCCACCGGATAGGCGAGCACCCCGTCGGGGTCGCACGCGGCAACCCCGACCCGGACGCTGCCCACATCGATGCCGAGGCGGGTGCCCCGCCGCACGCTCAGGAACCGCTCCCCACGCCCGCCGCGACCGCGTCGAGCGCGGCCCCGGTCTTGCTCGGGTCCTGACCACCACCCTGGGCGAGATCGTCTTTGCCACCGCCGCCACCGCCGAGGACACCGGCGGCGAGCCGCACCAGCGTGCCGGCCTTGTGCCCGGCCGCGCGGGCGGCCTCATTGGTCGCCACCACGATGACCGGGCGCCCGCCGCCGGCACCGGTGACGGCCACGACGGTCGGCCGGTCATTGCCGAGGCGACCACGAAGGTCCATCGCCAGCGAGCGCACATCATTCGCCGCGGCGTCCGCGCCGGCGTCGTGAGCCAGGAAGGTGGTGCCAGCGATATCGCGGGCGCCATCGGTCAGCGAGGCGCTCTGCGCCGCCAGCCGCTCCCGGCGCAGGGTCTCCAGCTCTCGCTCCGCCTCCTTGAGGCGGGTGAGCAGCCCGGAGATCCGCTCCGGCAATTCCTCGGGACGGCCCTTGGTCAGCTCCGTGAGCTGACCGACGATGGCCCGCTCGCGCGCCAGGAAGCTATAGGCGTCGGTGCCCACCAGAGCCTCGACCCGGCGTACGCCGGCCCCGATCGAGGACTCCCCGAGCAGAGTGATCAGGCCGAGCTGGCTGGTGTGCTCGGCGTGGGTCCCACCGCACAGTTCGCGCGCCCAGTCACCGACCGAGATCACCCGCACCGCATCGCCATACTTCTCGCCGAAGAGCGCCATCGCCCCGGCCTCACGGGCCTGCGTCTGGGTCATCACCTCGGCGCGGACCGCCAAGTCCTCCAGGAGCACCTCGTTAACCCGCGACTCCACATCGCGCAGCACCGAGGCCGGCACCGCGCTGGCGGCATTGAAGTCGAACCGGAAACGCCCCGGGGAGTTCTCCGAACCCGCCTGGGTTGCCGTGTCTCCCAACGCTTCCCGGATCGCCTTGTGCACCATGTGGGTGGCGGTGTGGGCGCGCGAGATGGACCGACGGCGGGCGATATCGACCTCGGCCAGCGCGCTGTCGCCGGTGGCCAGTTCGCCGGACGCGACCACGCCGCGGTGGACGATCAGGCCGTTGATCGGCTTTTGGACATCGTGGATCTCCACCAGCGCCCCATTGGCCAGGCGCAGCAGCCCGCCGTCGGCGAGCTGGCCACCGCCCTCCGGATAGAAGGGGGTGCGATCGAGGACGACCTCGACCTCCTGCCCGGCCTGCGCCGCGGCGACCGCACTGCCGCCGACCAGCACGCCGGCCACCCGGCCCTCGCTGGTCACCTCGGAGTAACCGGTGAAGTCGACCTCGCGGCCGAGGCTGTCGGCCACGCCCCGGTATGCCGACGTGTCGCCGTGGCCGGACTTCTTGGCCTTGGCGTCCGCCTTGGCCCGCTCGCGCTGCTCACGCATGAGGCGGGTGAAGCCCTCGCGGTCCACCGCCAGCCCCTGCTCCTGCGCCATCTCCAGGGTCAGGTCGATGGGGAAGCCGTAGGTGTCGTGCAGCGCGAAGGCGTCCGCCCCGGAGAGGGTGGCCGCGCCGCCGGACTTGGTGCGGGCCACCGCGGTGTCCAGGATCGTGGTGCCCGAGGCGAGGGTGCGCCTGAAGGCGTCCTCCTCGGCATAGGCGATGGCGCTGATCCGGCCGAAGTCGCTGGCCAACTCGGGATAGGAACGGGACATCAGGTCCACCGAGATCGGCAGCAACTCGGGCAGGCAGGGATCGCCATACCCGAGCAGGCGCATCGAGCGCACCGCGCGGCGCAGCATCCGGCGCAGCACATAACCGCGGCCCTCGTTGCCAGGGGTGACCCCGTCGCCGATGAGCATCAACGACGAGCGGACGTGATCGGCGACCACGCGCAGGCGCACATCATCGGGGTGCGATTCGCCGGCGGAGGGGCCGGAGTGGGCGCCATACGTCTTGCCGGTCATCTCGGCGGCGCGCACCAAGACCGGCTTGACCTCATCGATCTCGTAGAGATTGTCGACGTCCTGCAGGATCGAGGCGATGCGCTCCAACCCCATACCGGTGTCGATGTTCTTGCTGGGCAGCGGGCCCTCGATGTCGAAGTCGACCTTCGAGCGCACCGCGGACAGCGACTCCTGCATGAAGACCAGGTTCCAGAACTCCAGGAAGCGGTCCTCGTCGACGGCCGGGCCGCCCTCGGGTCCATACTCCGGCCCGCGGTCGTAGTAGATCTCGCTGCACGGGCCACCGGGTCCGGGCACGCCCATCGACCAGTAGTTGTCCTCCAGCCCGCGGCGCACGATCCGCTCGGCCGGTATGCCGGTGATCTCCCGCCACAGCCCGATGGACTCGTCGTCGTTCTCCAGCACCGTCACCCACAGACGCTCGGCGTCCAGGCCCAGCCGGCCGTCCTCGCGGCTGCCGGTGGCCAGCTCCCAGGCCAGTTCGATGGCCCCGCCCTTGAAGTAGTCGCCGAAGGAGAAGTTGCCGTTCATCTGGAAGAAGGTGCCGTGCCGGGAGGTCTTGCCGACCTCCTCGATGTCCTGGGTGCGCACACACTTCTGCACACTGGTGGCCCGCAGCCCGGGCGGGGTCTCCTGGCCGAGGAAGTAGGGCTTGAAGGGCACCATCCCGGCGTTGACGAACAGGAGATTCGGGTCCTCGTGGATCAACGGAGCCGAGGGCACCACGAGGTGGCCCTTGCTCTCGAAGAAGGACAGCCAGCGGCGCCGGATCTCAGCGGTTTCCATCGGGGTCGCACTTCTCTCGTATGTCGTCAGGCGGCCCGGTCGGGCCAGACGACAAGTCTAGGCGGGTGCGCGCTCGTGGCTCAGGCGGTTATCGCGCGAGCGGCGGCTAGTCCGCGGCGCGCGGTGAGGTGCCCTCGCCCGCGGTTCGCGGCGGGGTGACCTCACCGGACGCGGGCGGCGGGGTGGGACCGGCGGGATCGCGCAGCAGTTCGCGCGCCTGGTGG
>CAKZIH010000280.1 GCA_936931335.1 uncultured Nostocoides sp.
CACCGACCAGCGCGCCGCCAACCCCGACAATGCCGCCGCCGCCAAGGTCTACGGAATGCTGCGCGGTAAGGCCAAGAGCAATGTCACCGCCGCCCTCCCCCGCCTGGGCGCCGCGGTCGAGTCCCTGGCCGGCTGAGCCACCCCGCACGTCTGCCGCTGCCCCGGCCGTCATTGCGACGGCCGGGGCGCTGTCGTTTCCCGCCGGAATGAACCGGGTCCAGGCGCTTAGTCTGAGCGTGTGACGCAGACTCGCTGGGAGCAGGCCCGCACGGCGGAACGAACAGAGGGCAAGGGTGGCTATGGCGCCCACTTCGCCCGGCTGATCGACGAGGGCGCCGATATCGACGGCCGAGGCGCGGCTGGCCGATGTGCTCGCGCCCCGCGGCGCGCGCATCCTGGACGCCGGCTCCGGTATGGGGCGCGTCGGCGACGCCCTGCGCCGGCGTGGTCATCAGGTGACCGGGGTGGACCTCGACGCCGAACCGCTCGCGCAGTCCCGCGTCACCTACCCCGACCTCGGTCGTCCAGGCGCGACTGGACGAGCTCACCCCAAAGGTGCTCGCCGGGGCGGGGTACCCCACGGCATACGACCTGATCGTCTGCGTCGGCAATGTCTTCGTGCTGCTGGCACCGGACACCGAGCGCACGCTGCTGGCCAACCTCGCCCGCCCTGCTCGCGCCCGGTGGCCGCCTACTCACCGGATTCAGCACTCGCGGCATGGACAATCCGGCCTTCCGCGAGTACTCCCCGGCCGAGTTCGCCGATGACTGCGCCGCCGCCGGGCTGACCGCGGTGCACCGCTTCGGCGGCTACGCACTTGAGCCCTGTGACCCCGACGGGGACTACCTGGTCAGCGTGCTGGCCGCGGGCGGGGGGTAGGGCGCGACTGAAACCGCGGCCAGCTCAGTCCATCGGCAGGCTCAGACCACCGACAGCGGCAGCAGCGTCTTCCCGGTAGGGCCGACCTGGATGTGCGTGCCCAACTGCGGGCACACCCCGCAGTCGAAGCACGGGGTCCAGCGGCAGTCCTCGACCTCGACCTCATCGACCGCGTCCTGCCAGTCGGCCCAGAGCCAGTCCTTGTCCAGGCCCGAGTCAATGTGATCCCAGGGCAGGACCTCGGTCTCCCCGCGCTCGCGAGTGGTGTACCAATCCAGCGAAACCCCGTGTGCCGGAAGGACTTCCGCGCAGGCAGCGGACCAGGCGTCATACGAGAAGTACTCGCGCCAGCCGTCGAAGCGGCCGCCGTCACGCCATACCTTCTCGATCACCGCGCCGACCCGCCGGTCGCCGCGGGAGAGCAGGCCCTCGATGATCCCGGGCTTGCCGTCGTGGTAGCGGTAGCCGATGGCGCTCGCATACTTGCGGTCCCCGCGGATCGCGTCGCGCAGCTTGGCCAGCCGCGCATCGGTCTGCTCGGCGTCCAGCTGCGGGGCCCACTGGAAGGGCGTATGCGGCTTGGGCACGAACCCGCCGATGGACACCGTGCACCGAATGTCGCGGCGCCCACTGACCTGACGGCCGGTGTCGATGACCCGCTTGGCGAGGTCGGCGATCTGCAGTACGTCCTCGTCGGTCTCGGTGGGCAGCCCACACATGAAGTAGAGCTTCACCTGCCGCCAGCCGGCCCCGTATGCCGCGGCCACCGTGTCGATCAGGTCCTGTTCGGTGACCATCTTGTTGATCACCTTGCGCATCCGCTCACTGCCGCCCTCGGGCGCGAAGGTCAGCCCCGAGCGGCGGCCGTTGCGGGTCAGTTCGTTGGCCAGGTCGATATTGAAGGCGTCGACCCGGGTGGACGGCAGCGACAGACCCACTTGGTCGCCCTCATAGCGGTCGGCCAGCCCCTTGGTCAGCGGCGCGATCTCGGAGTGATCGGCCGAGGAGAGCGAGAGCAGCCCGACCTCCTCGAATCCCGTTGCCGCCAAACCACGATCGACCATTTCGCCGATCCCGGTGATGGAGCGTTCGCGGACCGGGCGGGTGATCATCCCGGCCTGGCAGAAGCGGCACCCGCGGGTGCAGCCACGGAAGATCTCCACGCTCATTCGCTCGTGGACCGCCTCGGCCAGCGGCACCAGCGGCTGCTTGGGGTAGGGCCATTCGTCGAGGTCCATGACGGTGTTCTTGGAGACCCGCCAGGGCACCCCGGACTCGGTCGGCGCGACCCGCCGGATCCGCCCGTCCGGGAGGTAGGAGACGTCATAGAAGCTCGGGACATAGACCAGGCCGGTATGCGCGAGCCGGCGTAGCAGCTCGACCCGCCCGCCGGGGCGGCCCTGCGCCTTCCAATCCCCGAGCACGTCGGTGATCATCAGCACGGCCTGCTCGCCATCACCGACGACGGCGGCGTCGATGAAGTCGGCGATCGGCTCCGGGTTGAAGGCGGCGTGCCCGCCGACTACCACGATCGGCTCGTCCTCGCCACGCTCCGCGGCGCGCAGCGCAATCCCGGACAGGTCCAGGGCGTTGAGGAAGTTTGTGTAGCCGAGTTCGGTGGAGAACGAGATCCCGAAGACGTCGAACTCGCGCACGCTGCGGTGCCCGTCGACGGTCACCTGCGGCACGCCCTCCGCGCGCATCAGCTCTTCCATGTCCGGCCACACCGAATAGGTGCGCTCGGCGAGAGCGTCGGCGCGCTCGTTGAGCACCTCGTAGAGGATCATCACGCCCTGGTTGGGCAGGCCGACCTCATAGGCGTCGGGGTACATGAGCGCCCAGCGGGTGGTCAGTTCCTCCCCCGCCGGGCCGTGCCCGCCGCAGTCCCAGTCCTTGATCGTGGAGTTGAGCTCGCCGCCGACATACTGGATGGGCTTGCTGACCCGCTCCAGCAGCGGCTCGAGTTC
>CAKZIH010000281.1 GCA_936931335.1 uncultured Nostocoides sp.
GCCCGGCGCTACCAGGCCTTTGCCGGGGCGCATGGCGCCGACGCGACCGGGCTCGCGCGGCTGATCCGACTGCATACCGTGAACGTGGCGGGGGACGCCGCGCTCACCGTTTCCCTGGCTGGCACGGTCTTCGCGCTGCCCACCGACGAAGCCCGCGGCCAGGTAGCGCTCTTCCTCGCGCTGACCATGGCCCCATTCGTGCTGCTGGCTCCGCTGATTGGCCCGCTACTCGACCGTTATCGGCACGGCCGGCGCTGGGCGATCGGCGCGACCCTGGCGATCCGTGCGTTTCTCGCCTGGGTGCTCGCCTCGGCGATCGTCGCCGACTCGGTATGGCTGTTCCCCGCCGCCCTCGGCTGTCTGGTGGCCTCCAAGTCGTATGCGGTGACCCGGGCCGCTGCGGTCCCGCGCCTGCTGCCGGACGGGATCACGCTGGTCAAGGCCAACTCCCGGGTCAATATCGCGGGCCTCCTCGGGATGACCGCCGGCGGCGCACTCGCCGGCGGGCTGTCGCGGATCGGCCCAGACTGGTCGCTGCGGGCGGCCTTCCTCATCTATATCGCCGGCACCGTGCTGGCGATCCTGCTGCCGCCCCGCGTGGACTCCGCGCGCCAACCGGCTACCTTCGCTGTCCAAGGATCCCCCCGCCGCCAACTGCGTGCCCTGCCAGTCCTGGTGCGCTATGTCCTCTGGCTCTGCACGGGCGCGCGCATGCTGTCCGGTTTCCTCACCTTGTTCATGGCCTTCCTCATGCGCGAGCATCCGGTGGCGGGCTGGCGTGGCTCGCTGGTGCTCGGCCTGGTCGCCGGGGCGGCCGGCGTGGGCAATGCGCTGGGCAGCGTGGTGGGCAACCGCAAGCACAATCCCCCGCCCCAGGTGCTCGCCAGCGTGCTCACTGGCTTGGCCTTGGCCGCGGCGCTCACCGTCGTCTTCTTCTATGACGTATGGAGTTTGGTCGCCCTCGGCCTGGTTGCCGGCCTGTTCAGTCAGTTGGGCAAGCTCAGCCTTGATGCGCTCATCCAGACCGAGGTCGCCGACGCCGTCCGAGCGCGGGTGTTCGCCTGGTCCGAGACATTGCTGCAGACCTTCTGGGTGATCGGCGGCGCGGTGGGCATCGCCATCCCACTCAATCCCCGGCTCGGTTTCACCGTGCTCACGGCGCTGGTCGCCCTCGCCCTGCTGGCCGCGCTGCGCTCCCGCGCCACCGGCCAGACCCGTCCCGAGCCCGCCCCGGCTGCCGTGACGTCATGACCGAACTCCAACCCCTTCTCACCGAGGTCACCCGCCGGCTGCGCGAGCGCGGCGACCGAATGACCGGCCCGCGCCGGGCCGTCCTCACCGTGCTCGCCCAGACTGCGGGCCATCTCAGCGCCGAGGACATTCAGACCCGGGCGGAGAGCGGTCGCCTGCCGGCAAGCACGATCTACCGGGTCCTGGAGACCTTCGGCAGCCTTGGAGTGGTCCAGCACATCCACCTCGGGCATGGGGCCACCGCATACCACCTGGCCGGGCCGGCCGAGCCGCACCTGCACCTGGAATGCCGCCACTGCGGCTCGCTGACCGACGTCCCCGGGAGCCTGTTGGCGCCGGTGGTCGCCGCGGTGGAGACGGATATCGGATTCCGGATCGACCCCACGCATACGGCCCTGTCGGGACGCTGCCAGCGGTGCGTTCAGGGGTGAGGACGGTGACTCACGTGTTGCGACCTTCTGGGACGACCAGGGTTGTCGTCGCGATGACGATCGCGGGGTTTACGACGAGGCCAGCGGCCAGGGTGGTTAACTCCGGGATGGGTGAGTAGCGGTATGGCGACCCACATCCCGCCCCTGGCCCTCGTCGTGGCAGGCTTGGGCGCGCAGCATCTGCTGGCCAAGTCCGATCGGCCCATTCACGCTGGGCAGCGCGTCGCTGCCATCGCCCTCGGCGCCGTATCTGTCGGGTTCATCGCCACGTCCGTACGACAGTTCCGTCGGAGCCGAACGACCGTCAGTCCGCTGTCGCCCGATCAAGCGACGTCGCTGGTCACGACTGGACCGCATCGCCTCTCGCGCAACCCGATGTACGTCGGCATGGCCGGGGTGCTGAGCGCCCACGCGCTCAGTCGTGGCAGCGTGGCAGCGGTTTTGCCAGTGCTCGGTTTCGTGGCAGTCATCGACCGGCGACAGATCCCCGCGGAAGAGGTGGCCCTGAGCACCAGGTTCGGGCCGGCATACACCGCCTACCAAGCCAGAGTGCCCAGGTGGTTGGGGCTGCCACGACACCCCTGACTGCCGGGGCGCGACCAAGGCTGGCCGCGCCCCGGATTAGTGATCAATAGACGAGGTGATCACGCGAGGTCAGCAGGTGGCGGCCACCAGCGCCAGCGCGGCAGCGTTGAGATCATAGGGCACCTGGTTGCGGCTGCCCACCGGGTAATAGCGGCCGGAGACACCGATGCTGAACTGCCGGCTGGCGTCGGCCGAGCTGAACGACAGGCTCAGGGTCCCGGGCGACATCCCATCGTGGCCGTAGAGATAGGAACCCGGCCGGCACGCGTCCGTGATCCGATATATGCCCAGACCATAGCCCACGCTCGCCGTGCGGGGGCGGCGCATCTGCTCCAGCGTGCTCTTGCCCACCAGCACCCCGGAGTTGAGGGCCTTGGCGAACCTGGTCATGTCCCGGGCGGTTGAGATCGTGCCACCGGCCGCGGAGAAGACCTCCGGGTTGAAGTGCGGCAGCGAATACCAGCGCCATGGGGTCTTAGCGGCGTCGACGAGCATTCCGTCGGGCACCCCGGGCCGGGTCGGGAAGGAGGAATTGGTCATGCCGGCGGGCTTGAACACCCGCTGCTCCAAGAGCGTCGGCAG
>CAKZIH010000282.1 GCA_936931335.1 uncultured Nostocoides sp.
CCGCGAGATCCCCGAGGAGGACCGCGACTACTACTTGGAGCGGATCTACCCGGCATTCGGCAACCTGGTGCCCCGCGATATCGCCTCCCGCCAGGCCAAGAACGTCTGCGACGAGGGCCGCGGCGTCGGCCCGATGGTCGGGGACTTCCGCCGCGGGGTCTACCTCGACTTCAGCGAGGCGATCCAGCGCCTGGGCCGCCCGGCCGTCGAGGCCAAGTACGGCAACCTCTTCGATATGTATGCCCGCATCACCGGCGAGAACCCATATGAGGTGCCGATGCGGATCTACCCCGCCGTGCACTACACCATGGGCGGCCTGTGGGTCGACTACGACCTGCAGTCCAATATCCCCGGGCTCTTCGTCGCCGGCGAGGCGAACTTCTCCGACCACGGCGCCAACCGGCTGGGCGCCTCGGCGCTCATGCAGGGCCTCGCGGACGGCTACTTCGTGCTGCCCAACACCATTCGCGACTATCTCGCCAAGGGGCCCTATCCCAAGATCGAGGCCGACTCCCCGGCCGTGGCGGCGGCGCGCCAGTCCGTCGAGGAGCGCACCCGGCGGCTGCTGGCCATCAATGGCGATCGCAGCGTCGACTCCTTCCACCGCGAACTCGGCCACATCATGTGGGAGTACTGCGGTATGGAGCGCAGCGAGACCGGGCTGATGAAGGCGATCGACCTGATCCGCTCCCTGCGCGCGGAGTTCTGGCGCAATGTGCGGGTCCTGGGCAGCGCCGACACCCTCAACCAGAGCCTGGAGAAGGCCGGCCGGGTGGCCGACTTCCTCGAGCTCGGCGAGCTCATGTGCATCGACGCGCTGCACCGCCGCGAATCCTGCGGCGGCCACTTCCGCGCCGAGAGCCAGACCGAGGACGGCGAGGCGTTGCGTCATGACGACGAGTTCGCCTATGTCGCGGCCTGGGAGTTCTCCGGCAATGGCGAAGAAGGTGGTATGGCGCAGCCCATCCTCCACAAGGAGGACCTGCGCTATGAGTTCATCGAACTCAAGCAGCGCAGCTATAAATAAGCCTCTCCCACAGGCATTTTCGACGACCGACACCGCAGGCAAGGAATCGCGACGTGAAGCTGACCTTGAAGATCTGGCGCCAGGCCGGACCGAGCACCAAGGGCGAGCTGGCGACATACCAGGTCGACGACATCTCCCCGGATATGTCCTTCCTGGAGATGCTCGACGTGCTCAACGAACGGCTCAATGCCGAGGGCACCGAACCGATCGCCTTCGACAGCGATTGCCGCGAGGGCATCTGCGGGGCCTGCGGTCTGATGATCTCCGGTGACGCGCATGGCCCCGAGCGCACCACCACCTGCCAGCTGCACATGCGCAGCTTCACCGACGGCGAGACCATCACCATCGAGCCGTGGCGCGCCGAGGCGTTCCCGGTGATTCGCGACCTGGTCGTGGACCGCAGTTCCTTCGACCGGATCATCCAGGCCGGTGGGTTCATCTCGGTCAACACCGGCTCGGCGCCCGAGGCCAATGCCACTCCGGTCCCCAAGCCGGCCGCCGACCGGGCCTTCATGGCCGCGGAATGCATCGGCTGCGGCGCCTGCGCTGCGGCCTGCCCCAATGCCTCGGCGATGCTCTTCATGGGCGCCAAGGTCACGCATCTGGGCGAGCTGCCGCAGGGTCAGCCGGAGCGCTGGGCCCGCGTCGTGGACATGGTCGCCCAGCACGACGCCGAGGGCTTCGGCGGCTGCACCAACATCGGCGAGTGCTCGGCGG
>CAKZIH010000283.1 GCA_936931335.1 uncultured Nostocoides sp.
AGGGCGGCGGCCAGCGCACCGACGTAGGCATCCCCGGCACCGGTGGTATTGCGCACCACGCCCCCGGGGACAGCAGCCGCGAGCACCTGGGTGCCGTCCCAGATCGCGCCATTTGCGCCCAGGGTCACCAGCAGCGACCCCGCGCTGCCGCCGGAATCGGCCAGCGCCATCGCCTCGTGTTCGTTGGCGACGATGGGGTCGGCGAGCGCGAGGGTTGTGGGGTCGAGCTGGGCCCAGGGCGCGACATTGAGCACCACCCGGGCGCCGCGCACGTGCGCCCAGTCCACCGCGGCGCGCACCGTCGGCAGCGCAATTTCCAACTGCAGCACAACGACATCGCCGGATCCGAGATCCATCACCCGCTGCAGATCGGCCAGTTCGACCTGGGCATTGGCACCGGGGGCGACCACCACGGTGTTCTCCCGGGCGGCATCCACGGTCACATAGGCGGTCCCCGTGGTCCCGGGCACCACCCGGATCGCGCTGGTGTCGATGCCGCGGGCGGCGAGGCGATCGACATACCGGGACCCGAAAGGATCGGAGCCCACGCACCCGACCATCACCACCCGCGCCCCCGCGGCGGCCGCGGACACCGCCTGATTGGCGCCCTTGCCACCGGCGAGCAGATCGACCCGCTGCGCCAGGAGGGTTTCGCCGGGCTTGGGAAATTCGTCGAGATGGACGACATGGTCGACATTGATCGACCCGAGGACCACCACTCGTCCGCTCATCGTGCCCCTCCGGCGCGCCGCATCGTGTCCAGCCACAGCCGAGCGTATGCCGCCTCATCGACATCCAGCGCGACGTCGACGACGACATCGGATTGGCCGTGCGGGTCGTGGGTCAGGTCGCCGCTCCAGTCGCGATGGTCGACGATGGTGCGGCCCCGGGAAAAGCGGCCGGCGAGTTCGACCCGCAGGGGCAGGGCGCGGGTGAGGAGGCCCTCGGGGGCGAGCACACTGCATACGGCCCCGGCGTCGCCGATCATGGCGTCGGTCGAGGCGAACCGGTCGCACTGGAAGTCGATCAGGCGCCCAGCCAGGCCGGCCGGCCCGTCGGAATCGGTGGCGATGAGTTCGGCGGCCTCAGCGCGGCTGACCCGGGGCCGGTAGAAGACGTCCAGGCCGTACATGGTCGCCGCGATACCCAAATCCGCGGCGGCGTCGAGGACGATCGCGGCGGCCTCCGGGTCGTGCCAGATGTTGAACTCGGCCGAGGCGGTGGCATTGCCCGAGGCAGCGGCGCCGCCCATGAAGACGATGCGCTCGATGCCTTGCGCGACAACGGGATAGGTACGCAGCAGCAGCGCGAGATTGGTCATCGGCGCCAGCGTGACCAGCGTGATCCGCTCGCCCGCCGCGGCGGCCGCCAGCAGCACATCGCGCAGCAGCTCCACCGCATGGCGCTTATCCGGTATGCGGGTGGACGCCGCCCACCCCAGGTCACCCATGCCGTCCTCGCCGTGCACATGGCGCGCGTCGCCGGGGTCCTCCAGCAGCGGTCGATCGCAGCCCGCGGCCACCGGGACCTCCGGGCGGCCGGCGCAGTCCAGCACGGTGAGGGTGTTGATAACGACCTGAGCCAGCGCGGCATTGCCGGCCACGCAGGTGACCGCGCGCAGATCGAGACCGGGTTGCAGCGCGGCGAGGAGTAGCGCGCAGGCATCGTCCACCCCCGTGTCCACATCGAGGATGACCGGGATCGGTCGTTGGGCGTCGGGATTGGCCGGGGCAGGGCTCACCGGCGTGAGCCTAGCCAGCGCGCTGGGCCGGCCGGTCGTGCCCAGCTCAGCCCGCGCTCGCCCCACCGGCAAGCCGCCGATGGCCGCACACCGCATGCCAGGATGGAAATCGGTCCACCACCTGCGAAGGGACTTGCCTTGCCCCAGGACACTCCACCCCTCGTTCATACCCGGCTGATCGTCAATGGCACGGAGCACGAGGTCGACCTCGACCCGCGGGTCTCCGTGCTCGATGCCCTCCGCGACCGGGTGCTCGTCGCCCTGGCGTACGGCGACGACGATCAGTCGCGCCTGGTCGAGCCCTACACCACG
>CAKZIH010000284.1 GCA_936931335.1 uncultured Nostocoides sp.
TCTGCTCGACGCCCGCGATGCGCAGCGCGAAGCCCATGTTGTCGGCGACCGTCATGTGCGGGTAGAGCGCGTAGTTCTGGAAGACCATCGCCACATCGCGGTCCTTGGGCGAGAGGTTGGTGACATCCCGGTCACCGATCCAGATCTTGCCGCCGTTGACCTCTTCCAGGCCGGCGAGCATGCGCAGGGAGGTGGACTTGCCACATCCGGAGGGGCCGACCAGGACGAGGAACTCCCCGTCGGCGATGTCGATGTTGAGCTTGTCGACAGACGGGCGAGTCGCGCCCGGGTAAACCCGGGTGGCCTCGTCGAACTTCACTGTTGCCATGAGGCAGTGCTCCTTCACCGGCAGGAACGTGCCGGACGATCCGTTGTAAAGGTGGTGCACCACCGGACGTCGGTGTCCGGGGTAGGGACCAGTGTGCCCGAACGCGCCCCGCACGGCTAGCCGCCGCTCCCGGGTATGCCGTCCCCTCGCCCCCGCGGGGCGCCATCGTTATCTTTCCGAGATGCTTTGCAGAAAGATTGCAAGTATTTGCAGAATGTCGGCAGCACTTGCGATGGTGCGCTACTCTTCTCGATACTTCGCCAGGGATGCACTGGAGCTCCCTGCAGATACGTAGGAGAACTCCATGCACAAGCGTGCACTGGGTGCGGCCGCCGTCGCGAGCGCCGCCGCCCTCGTCCTGGCCGGATGCGGCAATGGTGACTCGACCACCACCACCTCGTCCTCGACCTCTTCGGCCGCGGACTCCTCGTCCTCGAGCACCGCCTCGGACAGCTCCAGCAGCTCCTCAAGCAGCGCGGCCGCGCCGGCCGAGGTCGACGAGAAGGACCCCTCCCGTGCCGCCGCGGACTTGGTAATCTGGGCGGACGCGGACCGCGCCCCGACCCTGACCAAGTACGCCCAGCAGTTCGCCGACGAGAACGGCATCACTGTCGCCGTGCAGATCGCCGCGAAGACCCGCGAGCAGTTCGGCCAGGCGACCAAGGTCGGCAAGGGCCCGGACATCGTCGTCGGCGCCCACGACTGGCTGGGCGAGCTGGTGCAGAACGGCACCGTCGCCCCGATTCAGCTCGACGAGGCCACCGCCGGCACCTTCCAGCCGGTGGCGATCCAGGCCGCCAAGTACAACGACCAGAACTACGGCGTCCCCTTCTCCATCGAGAACATCGCCCTGGTCCGCAACACCGACCTGGCCCCCGACGCCCCGGCCAGCATCGACGACCTGCTCAAGGCGGCCAAGGCCGCCAAGGCGAAGGACTCCAAGGTCAGCGTTCTGCTCGACCAGTCCGTCGGCAAGACCGGCAACGCCTACTACACCTACCCGTGGCTGTCGGCATACGGCGGCGGGATCTTCGCGACCAAGGACAATGGCGAGTTCGACCCCAACAAGGTCCTCATCGACAGCGCCGAGTCGCTCAAGGGCGCCGAGCAGCTCGCCCGGATGGGCGAGGAGAAGGCCCTGTCCACCAATGTCGGTGACGACAACTCCGAGGGCATCTTCACCGGCGGCAAGTCCGCCTTCTTCATCACCGGCCCGTGGTCGCTGCCCAATATCAAGAAGGCGGGGATCAACTACGCGGTCTCCAACCTGCCCACCCTGCCCGGTGGCGAGCAGATGAAGCCCTTCATCGGCGTCCAGCTGTTCTATGTCTCTTCGAAGGCCAAGAACGCCGCGCTGGCGCAGGAGTTCGTCACCAACTATGTCCCGACCAAGGACTTCCAGATGGCGATCTACGAGGCCGGTGGCCGTCCCCCGGCGCTGACCGAGGCCTATGACGAGGTGGCCGGCTCCGACGAGGACGCCAAGGCCTTCTTCGAGGCCGGTGACGGCAGCCTGCCGATGCCGAATATCCCCGCGATGAACTCCGTCTGGGGCCCGCTGGGCCAGGCCGCCGCCGACGTCATCTCCGGCAAGGCCAAGCCCGAGGCCCGTTTCCAGGCTGCGCAGAAGGAGATCGAGAAGGCCATCAAGGGTTCCTGACCCTTTCGTCGTCTCGCTGCACCACCAGCTCGGTGCAACCGCGGTGGGCGGCCGCATCCGCGAGGA